>CALYNW010000092.1 GCA_945224895.1 uncultured Clostridia bacterium | reverse complement strand
TAACGATTTCGGGGTCGATTTTAATGCAGTATGCCTTGTATTCCTTACCGATTTCCAAAAGCCCCTCAAACAATTTATCAAAGGTGTCAAAATCGTTTTCGTCACATACGAAGCCTCTACAGCAGTACATAAGGGAATTTTTTATAACGGGAATTGAGCGGATAAGAACTGAGGCGGAGCCTTTTATTTCACCGCTTTCATCCTTAAGCATTATTGCTTCAAATTTCCATGCGCTTTTAACCTTAGCCCATTTTGATGAGTGCTGAAAAAGTCCCTTTGGATGCCTTTTTATAAAGCTTTCATATTCGTCTAAATTGTCGTTATTTACTCTAACTATCATTATATCTGCTCCGTTTAATCGTTTTTTATATTATATCAAATACTTAACAGTTTGTCTATAATCTATTGTGTGTATTTTTATTACAAACAGTATATTTGACATTTTTGTATTATTAGGTTAATATAGTAATTACAAAAAATTAATTAAGGGGTAAGGTTATGGCAAAATTCAGATGGGAAGATCCGTCGATTATTAAGATAAATAAGGAAGACGGTCACGCTCTTATGCTTCCTTTTGACAGCGAGGAGCAGGCGCTTTCGGGAGAGGAAAGCAAATATAAGCAGTCGCTTAACGGTATGTGGAAATTCTATTGGCAGAGAGGTCTTAAAAATCAGCCTGAGAATTTTGAAATGCCGTCATTTGACGATTCTCATTGGGACGAGATAAAGGTTCCGTCTGTTTGGCAGACAGAGGGATATTCCGTTCCCTATTACTACGCAAGTACATTTCCGAAGGCTTTTTCAAGAAGTAAGGCGAAAATTCCTTCGATAGACCATAATATGCAGGAAATCGGCTTTTACAGAAGAAGCTTTGTTCTTGATGATAGCTTTGAGGGCAGAGAGATTTTCCTCCATTTCGGTGCGGCAAAATCTGCTCTTGAGGTATACGTTAACGGGGAATTTATCGGCTATTCACAGGGCTCGATGACTCCTCATGAATTTAATGTTACAAAGGTACTTAAAAAAGGCGAAAACCTTGTAACTGCAAAGGTATACAGATATTCTGACGGCTCATATCTTGAGGATCAGGATATGTGGTGGCTCTGCGGTATTTACAGAGAGGTTTATCTCTATGCCGAGCCAAAGCTTTGCCTGAGAGATTTTTACATAAAAACAGACTTTGACGTTGATTTTAAGGACTCCGATTTGAGCCTTGATATGTATCTTGAAAACTATAATAACATTAGGGGACAGGCTGTTGTTTCCGCAAAGCTTATCACGGCAACAGGCAGAGAAATTGAAATCGGCGAGGAGCAAAGCAAGCTCACAGGCGGTAAGGAAACTATTGCCTTTGAACAGAAAATAAAATCACCTAAAACATGGTCGGCAGAGGCACCGAATCTTTCTCCCCTTGTTATGACTGTTTCACTTGACGGTGAAATTGTTTCGGTTAAGACCTATCAGGTAGGCTTTAAAAAGGTTGAAATCAGGGGCGAAAAGATTTATTTCAACGGTATGCCTCTTATGGTTAAGGGTGTAAACCGCCACGACTTTGACTGCGATTGCGGTTGGGCTGTTCCGATGGAAATGTATACTCAGGACCTTGATATTATGAAGCAGAATAATATCAATTCAATCAGGACATCTCATTATCCCGATGACCCGTATTTCTATGAAATGTGTAATAAGTACGGCTTTTATGTAATGGACGAATGTGAGGTTGAAACACATGGTGTCAGACGTAAGGGTGTACCGGGCTCAAATCCTATGTGGACTGCGGAAGTAGTTGACAGAATGGAGAGAATGGTTCTTCGTGACAGAAATAACCCTTGTATCTTTATGTGGTCACTTGGTAATGAAGCAGGCGACGGCGACAATTTTGCAGAAATGAAAAAAGCCGCCCTGAAGCTTGACAGCACGAGACAGTTCCACTATGAGGGCGACTTTGATTTAAAGAAAAGCGACGTTATCTCCCGTATGTATCCAACTGCCGACATCATGGAAAAATTGGGTAATAAAAAGGAAATAACCATATCCCTCTATGATAATATAGCAAATCAGCTTGCCGCTGACAGTAAGCCTATCAAGCCCGAAATGTATGAGGGTAAGCCTGTAATTCTCTGTGAATTTGCCCACAGTATGGAAAACAGCCTCGGTAATTTCCAGGAATATATCGACGACTTTGAAAAATATGACAATATGTGCGGTGGATTTATTTGGGATTTTGTTGACCAGGCGCTTCACGTTAAGGACGAAAACGGCAACGACAATTATCTTTACGGTACAGATTTTCAGGGACAGGAGCCACATAAGCTCATAGATATTCCTAATACTACCGCTATGACGGGCAGTAATGTTTATTTCTGCGCAAACGGTATTATCGGTGCTGACAGAAAGCCGCACCCACAGATTGATGAGGTTAAGCACGGATATCAAAATATCGGAATAGAGGCTTTTGATTTGGAAACAGGAAAGCTTCGTATTAAAAATAAATTCCTTTTTACAAACCTCAGTGCTTATAAATTGAAATGGGTTATTAAGGCAGAGGGAGAGACAGTGGCAAACGGAGAGGAAGCAGTTGAGTGCGAGCCTTTAAGCGAAACCTTTGTTACAATTCCTTATACAAAGGATATGCTTACTGCCGATAAGGAGAATATCCTCACAGTATCATTCTGTACAAAAAAGAAAACAGAAGGACTTAAATCAAATTACGAAATTGCCTGGGAGCAGTTTATCCTCAGCGAATATCCACAGCCGGAGCAGTCTGAAGACGCTCAGGGTACTATTACCTGTAATGCAAGCGGTAACAGGGCTGAATTCAGCAATGATAAGGTCAGCGTTGTAATTGATAACGGCAGAGTTACAAGCTACTGCATTGAGGGCAGAGAAATGATCAAGGCACCGCTTGCTCCTAACTATTTCAGAGCATTAACAGATAACGATATAGATTTTCTTAACTTTACTCCACAATGGAGTATGTTCCACCCATATTATCTGTGGCAGAGGGCTACTAAGAATACTAAGGCTGTTAAGACTGAAATTAAGGAGTACGACAGCTTCGCAGAAGCTCATATTGCCCTTTCAACAATGGGACTTAAGAATTCCGTTGTTACCTACAGGGTATATGCAGACGGCAGACTTTACGTTTATCATTCTGCTAAGGCAACAAGCAATATGGTTCGCTTCGGCTATCAAATGACCCTTGACGGCAGTATGGAGAATGTTGAGTGGTACGGCAGAGGCTTTGAGCCTAACTATATCGACAGATGCAAGGGATATAAGATTGATAAATATAAGTCAACGGTAACAGACCTTGATTATCGTTATATGAGACCTCAGGAAAGCTCCAACAGAACAGATGTAAGATATCTTACAATAACCGATAAAAAGGGAACAGGACTGAAAATTCAGGCTTATTATGACAATCCCCTTAACTTCTCTGCATATCACTATACTCAGGACGGACTTGAAAAGGCTACCCATATTAATAACATTCCTTACGACAATAGTATAACAACTCTTAATATTGACCACAGACAGCTTGGCGTTGGCGGTGATTTACCGGGACAGGCGTTTGTAAGAGACCCATACAGAATGGATAAGGGTATTGAGCTTGCATACAGCTTTGTTATTACGCCGGTGGGCTTTAAAAAGTAATATATGAAAAGAATAGCTCTGCATATGGGCGTTTCCTGCGCTCTTGCTCTTCTTTTTGCTAATGTACTTGGCGCTTCGGCGGCAGTATACATAAGTATTACGGCAGGGGTATTATTCGTAATATCCCTGCTTGTTAAGGATATAAGACAGGCGCTGACAGTACCTATTATTACGGGTACTGTAATGCTTTCCTGTCTTTTATTTGCTTTTACGTGGAATAATACGGTTGTACCTATTCAGTCCCTTGACGGTGAAAGAGCATACTGCACCTATCAAATAGTTGATATACCGCAAAAGACTGGAGCAGGATATATTTATACAGTTAAAATAAACAATGTAAATAGGGGCAATACGCCTCAAAGCTTTAAAGCAAAGGTCTTTTCCGAAAGGGAAATAGATGCCGATTATTATGACAGAGTTTCCTCATATTTGAATTTTGAAAAAACAAGTGAAAACGACTTTGACTCCTACTGTCAGTTCGGTGAAAATATTTTTATCGGAGCGTATGCTGATTTTGATGATGCTGAATTTGTCTGTGAAAAAGCAAGGTCAAAGCCTGTTAATTACAGATTTATAAAGCTGAGAGAATTTATAAAAAGAAATACTGCGTATGTAACTAACGGTGAGGAGGGAGCCTTGGCACTGTCCTTTCTGACGGGAGATAAAAGCCTTTTGCCTGACGAGGTTATAAGCAATTTCAGAATTTGCGGAGCCTCGCATATAATGGCTGTTTCGGGACTTCATACGGCACTGATATGCTTTGGTGTTTATCTGATTTTAAAGCGTATGGGAGTTCCTTTACTGCCTACTACACTTATTACATTTGTTTTGCTTTTATCGTATTGTGCAGTTGCTGATTTTTCAAAATCCGTTATTCGCTCTGTTATAACAGTTTCGATATTTATTTTTGCAAGGCTTTTGGATAAAAAAGCAGATTTGCTTAATTCGTTGGGAATTGCAATGACCTTGATTTGCATTAATCCCTTTGCAGTAACAGACCCCAGCGCAGTATTAACCGTTTGTGCCGTATTAGGTATCGGCTTTGTTTATCCTGAATTTGAAAAGCTGCATACCTTTAAAAGCTGTGTTGCAGAATATCTTTATGACGCTTTCACTCTTAATGCGTCAATAATGATAACAACCTTTCCTGCAACCCTTATTTTCTTTAAATCCGTGAGCCTTTTGGGCTTTTTCCTTAACTTCATTTTGATACTTTTGGCGGAAATAGTCCTTGTATCTACGATTTTGTTTAACCTATTCAGCTTTTCTGCGGTGACGGCATTTATTCCCAAGGGTGTTATGATTTTTTTCAGCGGTGCAATTCTTGATATCACATCCTTTTGTGCCGAAAAATTCGGCAGGCTTTTTGTTGATGTGTCGGCTCCTGCTTTTGAGGTGGCGGTGTCACTTTGCCTGCTGTTTTGCGCCGTAAGTATATTTGCTTTCAAAAAAATAAATATTAAACAGCTTTGCATTTTTATGGCTATTGCCTTTGCTTTGTCAGGCACCTTCGGTTATATTGACAGTGAAAATAAAATAGTAGCAGAGGTTACGGAAAATAATGAAGTAGCGGTTTATAACATCAAGTGAATAGTGGTAATTGACGAAGACGAAAAG
>CALYNW010000091.1 GCA_945224895.1 uncultured Clostridia bacterium | reverse complement strand
GCACCACCCTCGCCCATACTGTAATTCTTAGTTTCGTGGAAGGAGTAGCATCCGATATCACCGATTGAGCCAAGCTGTCTGCCCTTATATGTTGATGTAACACCCTGAGCGGCATCCTCAACAACAAGAAGATTATGCTTTCTTGCAATCTCCATAATAGTATCCATTTCACAGGCAACACCTGCGTAATGAACAGGAACGATAACCTTAGTTTTATCTGTAATGGCTGCTTCGATTTTTGTTTCGTCAATATTCATTGTGTCAGGTCTGACGTCAACAAAAACTATTTTTGCGCCACGCATAACAAATGCCATTGCGGATGATACAAATGTGTATGACGGAACAATAACCTCATCACCGGGACCTACATTACAAAGAATTGCCGCCATTTCAAGAGCATCTGTTCCCGATGTGGTAAGCAGTACCTTAGGAGAGCCTGTAAGCCTTTCCAAATACTCGTGACAAAGCTTGGTATACTTACCGCTTCCGCTGATATGCTTTTGTGCGATTGCGTCACTGATATATTTTTCCTCTGTGCCTAAATACGGCGGTTCATTAAATAAAATCATTGTTGCTCCTCTTCTTTACAAATTATTCAACGTTCTTTATCATCTCAACTGTCGTTTCATCGCCGATAACCTTTTCATTTCCTGTGTATTCAAAGCCTAAGGCTTCATACAATTTGATTGCAGAAAAATTATCATTTGCAACATGAAGGCACACCCTTTTGAAGCCGTTATTTTTCGTAAACATAATAGCCTCATCCATAAGCCTCTTTGCCAAGCCTTTTCTTCTGTGCTCCTTAAGAACATATACGTTGCAGACATATGATTCCAACGTATCGTAATTATTACAGTATAAATTAAGAATTGCAATCAGCTTATTATCTATAATAATTCCCAACACATTGCCAAGCTCTAAGAACTTCTTTACGCTTTTTTCAATATCGTCGTCACTTTTATATATTCCGATTTCCCTGTTAAAGTCAAACAGCATTTCATATGCGTTTTCAAAATCGTTTATTCTTACAACACTGTCATTCAAATCGTTTAAGGTAATTTTGTGATCTGACATATAAATAAGTCTCCCTGAAATTAAATCGTCACCATTTCCGCAAATATCGTAAAGCTCGTCATGATACATTTCAAGCTCACGGCACCAGTCGTATTTCCCTGCATTTTTAAACAAGGGCAGCATTTGCCTTGTCTGCCTGCAGAGAAAATATATTCCGCTGTGTGCAACTGTCTTTATCTCTTTATGCTCATATATACCAAGCGCTGCCTCTATTGCTGCTTTATAATAATCACAATCCGTGCTTAATCCTACTAAGCGGTCTCCAATAGAGTCGCCGCCTGCTCTTGCACCTACCTCGATAAAATATGCTTTTTTATCCTTGATTTTTATTTCAAGATGAGCCATACCACAGCAAATTCCCAAAGCGTTTAAAATATCCTTTGCCGCTACGCATATTGTGCTTCGCTCTTCCTCGCTGATATCGGCAGGCTGATGATGACCTAACTCAACGAAATGAGGCGGACCCGAGGTCTCCTTTTCGGTTATCTGAACTATATAAGCCTCGTTACCGTCGCACAGACATTCTACCGAATATTCCGTTCCGCCCTCAATATATTCTTCAATAAGGATATCTCCGTTTTGAGTGATTTCCCTTGCATATTTTACAGCGTCGACAAATTCCTCGTCATTATGTGCAAGACTGATACCCTTTTTTCCGTAGGAGTCAGGAGCCTTTACAACTACCGGAAATGACGGCTTTATATCCTCCGAATACAAATAAAAATCCGGCTGAAATACGCTTGAAAGGTCTGCAACCTTTTTTCTCATAACATACTTATTTCTTGCGCTGAAGCCGTCCCTAATATCATTACCGGGTAATCCGAGCCTGTCGGCAAGTATTGCCGTTACCTCTGTGGTAATCTCGGATGAAGCGATTATTCCGTTTGGTTTAATTTTGACTAACTCATTGTAAATACCGTCAACATCAAAAATATTAACGGGGAAAAAATAATCCGCATATTCCCTTGCACAGGCTCCCTGCGGAGTGCTGAAGCAATAGGTGGTAATATTTAGCTCCTTAGCCTTTTCAAGAATAGGCTTTGCCGCAATTCCGGCACCGATAACTGCTAACCTTTGAGCAGTATTTTTATTTTTTATCATCGTCTTTTTCAGAGTCCTTCGTTTGATTTTTACAGGTTACCTGTCTAACAACAAATTGAGGTGTTTTATTAATGCACAAATATATTCTTCCGACATACTCGCCTATCATTCCCAATACAACAAGTATAACACCGAACATAAACAGCATTATTGCTATTGTAGATGTCCAACCCATCAGTACATTTGTGTTTACGATTTTACTGATGATAACATATATTCCCACAAGTGCACCTCTAACGGCAGACACCATTCCGAAAATAATTGATAATCTGAGCGGTTTAATGGAGAAGGATGTAAATCCATTGAGCCAAAGGTTAATCATTTTCTTTAATGTGTAACCGCTTTTACCCTCAAGTCGCTCATTTTGCTTTGCTTCAATAAGTGCAATATTAAAGGTGCTCCTTAAGATAAGTCCCTCAATATACGGATAAGGCTGATTGTACTTGATTATTTCCTTGATAACAAATCTCTTTGCAACAAAGAATATTGGCACAAGTATTCCCTTCGGTCTCGGAATCATCCAGTTTCCCATTGCAATAGCACATTTTGTTCCGAACTGGCGAAAAAGTGACCTCTTTCCTCTTTCCTTATACTCGGGTGCGGCAACGTCATATCCCTCATTAACCTTTGCAATCAGTTGGGGAATAATACTAACCTGCGTTTGACCGTCATCCTCACAGGTAGCAATCAATTCGCCCTTTGCAAAATTAAAGCCCGCCATAATAGCGGAATGCTGACCGCTGTTTTTTGCCAAATCGACAGCATACGTATTATCCCTGCTTTTTGCAATTTCATCTATAATTTCAAACGTATTATCAGGAGAACCGTCATTAACCATAATTATCTCATATGACAGGTTTTCGCTGCGCAGGGCTTCGTCTATATCACTAACTACCTTTTTTATGTTATTACCTGAACAGTAACAAGGAATTATTATTGAAAGATCCATCTCATTTCTCCTCTGTAAATAATCAGTAAATTATATAATATCCAAGTCTTGAGCCGCTATCTGTTACTTTTCCCAGATTTTCATATTCTATATCGCTGACACGATAAAGCTTATCGGGAGCTGTATTCTTTAATTCGTCAAGCCTGTCCAAATCCTGTTGAGTGAACATAAAATGTATTTCTACATCCTTTTGCTCATTCGAGCCTGAAAACTCCGGCTCATTACCGCAGGCAACATCAATGACCATTTTCATAAAGTCATTTCCTGTTGACAAATACACTAAATCAGAGCCTATGCAGTCACCGCCCATTCTGGCACCGATTTCGATTATTGAAATATTGCCGTCCTTATCCACCTTAAACTCACTATGACCTGCGCTGTTTTCAACGTGAAGTGCATCAAGTGCTTTAAAGATAACTTCGACTGCCTTGTCATTTATCTCCTTTGGCAAATCAGACGGTTGCTTATGTGCAGTTTCAATAAAGTGAGGAGCTCCTGTGGTAAATTTTTTAGTTGTTGCCAAATAGTGATGCTTTCCGTTTTTGGTTATGGTTTCCATACTGTACTCATCACCGTCAAGATATTCCTCAACAATCGCCTTTTTCTCAAAGGAGGTTTCTGAGGCCTCCTTAACAGCCTGCATAAGACCTTCCGTGCTTTCAAGCTTCATTATGTTTCTGCTGCCGGAACGGTCGGTAGGCTTAACTATAATCGGGAATTTAAAATCAGCAACCGCACTCTCATCAAAATCCTCACCTGCAAGCACGAATTTAGGACAGGAAACACCGGCGTCCATAAATGCCCTTCGCATTTTATACTTGTTGGTTTGAATATCTGTATATTTAGTTTTGTTACAAGGCAAGCCAAGATTTTCAGCCACGTAATTAACGGTAAGTGTTGCCAAATCAGATGCTATGGAGCATACACCGTCAGGCTTGATTTCTCGGCACTTCTCCAAAATCTCCTCTTTCTCGGTAATGCTTATCGGGTAAAAATAGTCAGCCGTATCCTTACCCACGGCTCCCTCCTCCCACGCAAAGGCATGGGTTTCATATCCAAGGGATTTTGCTTTTAGTATTAACTGATTTTGAAAATCGTTTGCACCGATAATAACTAATTTTTTCATAAATTTATCCTTTGTCGCTAACATCTTTTTTCTCGGCAATTTTAACCCTGCAGGGAACCTCGTAGTAGGCTCCTCCGCTTTCAAGAATTGCTGTATATTCACAGCTCTCTAAATTATCAATGCCGTAAATCCTTTGCGCTTTGTCATAGATTTCAGCATACATACCATTCATAAGGTCATTGTTACGTTCCATTCTCATACAGGCAATGTCAATGATTTTTTCCGTATCTTTTGTAGGTGACTTGATTTTAAGATAACATCTCTGCTCGAATGAATTTTCGTTTTCTCTGTAAAGGTGACCTCTGACGCTTACCTTGTTTTCATCAATAGTAACCTTTAATGTATTCTTAATACTGTCATCAGCATTTTTGAATTCATATTGGTCAAGCCTCGGACTTCTTGTTCTTACAGCCCAAATATACTGACCGTCAATTTTTCTGACAAGCCTAAGCTTGGCATTGGCATTATAATTTCTTCTGATGTAAGCCTCAAACTGGTCGCAAACCTTTTTGTCAGGGCTTAATACGTATATATCCTGATTGTTGATGCAATTCTTATAAATATTTTTAATACCGTACTTTTTGAGCTTATTCTTTGAAACAGGAATGTAGCAGTCCCAACCACCGAGGTAGTAAATATTATCGCCGCTGTTCTTTTCCGCAACATCCCAAAATGTATAAGAGCCGCCGATACACTCATTTAAAGAATCAAGGTTTACCGTGCAGGCATAAAAATGCTCCTTGTCATCGGAAATCATTTGATAAAAGCCTCTTAAATCCCTTGCCTTTTCGTTATGAATCTTTACATCGTTAAGATACGGAGCGAAATCAAAAATGCTAAACATTGTCAAAAATGCCATTACACAGGCTAAGTATTTTTTTGTGTGTATGTGGGTATCTAATTTTTTAGCTATACAAAGCTGTGTCATTATACAGGCAAACCACATACCCATATCCACTCTGTCGAGTCCGATTCTGCCTGAATAGAACAAATAAAGATTCAGCAAAATAACGCCACAGAATGGGTAAAGCGCCAGCCAGAGATTATTCCTGTTGGAAATTA
>CALYNW010000090.1 GCA_945224895.1 uncultured Clostridia bacterium | reverse complement strand
TGAACAGGTTAATCCACTTATAATTCAGTATCTTTCAAATCATATATCATAAAAAACAACCTTGCAGATAAATTCTGCAAGGTTCAGACTGTCGATAAAGTGGTCTGAACCACGCCAAAGTGCGTGAAAAATAAAAATTACTCGTAGGGGCTTGCACTGCAAGCCCGCTTTATTTTTCAGCGACTTAAAAATTTGAAAAGTGGCATAAATATCGAATTTATGCCACTTTTGGCGTTTTTCGTTTTTTACTCAGTCGAGGTACCATTGTACATCTTCCTTCGCAAGAAAACGAAATTCAGTTCCATTTCTCGAAGTCTGCCAGCGTGTAGAAACTTAATATTTGACTTTTTCTACACGCTGAAACAACCTTGCAGATAAATTCTGCAAGGTTGTTTACTTTTTTATAAATTATTCGTCTGCCTCGGTGGAGAGGAGAATTCTGTCGTTATCAAATTCCTCACCCGATGTGGTTTTGAATTTTGCAAGAAGGTCTGCTGTTGTCAGCTTTTTCTTTTCCTCGCCCGAAACATCATAGATTATTTTACCCTCATTCATCATAATAAGACGGTTACCGATATTGATAGCGTCCTTCATATTGTGGGTAATCATAATTGTTGTAAGGTTATCCCTCTCAACGATTTTCTCTGTTAAATCAAGAACCTTTTTAGCAGTCTTAGGGTCAAGGGCGGCAGTATGCTCATCAAGAAGCAAAAGCTTTGGCTTTTTAAGCGTCGCCATAAGAAGTGTAACCGCCTGTCTCTGACCGCCTGAAAGAAGTCCTACCTTAGATGTAAGTCTTGTTTCAAGTCCTAAATCCAGGCCCTTAAGAATTTCTACATACTCTTCCTTTTCCTTTCGGGTAACACCGAATTTCAAGCCTCTTTTCTGACCTCTTCTTGCCGCAAGAGCAAGGTTTTCAACAATTTGCATATCAGCGGCAGTACCTGTCATTGGGTCCTGAAAAACTCTGCCGATATATTTTGCCCTTTTATGCTCGGGGAGCTTTGTAACATCAACATCATCAATAATAATATTTCCGCAATCAACAGGATAAACACCTGCAACCATATTAAGCATCGTTGATTTACCGGCACCGTTACCGCCGATAACTGTTACAAAATCGCCCTCGTTAAGAACAAGGTCAACACCCCTAAGAGCTTTTTTCTCATTAATTGTTCCGGGATTGAAGGTTTTATATACATTTTCGATTTTAAGCATTTGTATCCTCTCCCTTCACCTTTTTAGACTGTTTCATACCTATTTTTGATTTCGCCTGCTTTTGCCAATAAGGGATACCAAGGAAGATTGCAACAACAACGGCAGAGAGAAGCTTAAGGTCGTTTGCATCTAATCCGAGCCATACAACAATGTTTTGAACGATATAATAGATAATTCCACCGAAAACAACAGCAACAAGAGTTAATGCAAAGTTTCGGAAAATCTTTCCGAAAATAACCTCACCGACAATAACCGCAGCAAGACCGATAACGATTGCACCTCTGCCCATATTGATATCTGCAAAGCCCTGATATTGTGCATAAAGGGCGCCGGAAAGAGCAACTATACCGTTTGAAAGAACAAGACCGAAAATAATATTGAATTTTGTGTTAATACCATTAGCACGTGACATAGCCTGGTTGCATCCTGTTGCTCTGATAGATGAGCCTATTTCGGTTCCAAAGAACCAATACAAAATAGCAATCAAAACGACAGCAAATATTATTGCTACAATTATTGATTTAACATTATTACCGGATGTAAGCAAAATATTATCAATGTTTCTTGCACTGACAGGTACGTTGGAGTTTTTATTTGATATATGAAGATTTATAGAATACAGGCTTAACTGGGTAAGAATACCTGCAAGAATTGCCGGTATTCCGAAAAATGCGTGAAAAACGCCCGTAATCAATCCCGCCAAGCAACCCACTAAAAAGGCAATGGCTACTGCAAGATAAATATTTGTTCCGTTTTTTACAAGCACAGCAAGAACAATACCGCCTGTTGCCATTGAACCGTCAACGGTAAGGTCGGCAACGTCAAGCACTCTGAAGGTGATATATACACCGATTGCCATAATGCCCCAAATTATACCGTAGGCGACAGCACCCGGCATTGACGCAAGTAAAGATGCCATAATAATTCACATAGCCTTTCTGACTACAAATAGTATAATTAAAAAAATTTCTAACGCCTTATTGTAGCCGGATAAGGCGTATAATGTGAATTTAGCCATCTCAAAATTTTGCCACAGGCAAATTTTGAGGGCAATATAATCGTTTTAGCGTGATTTTTCACGCTAATTCTCCTTTAAATACAACAACAATGGCAACAAGATTATTATATCCCGTTGCCATAATTGATTAATTTACGACTTTAATATTATTATTTCGCAATGTTAAGCTCTTCAAAGAGAGCAGCCTGCTGATCAAGGGGAGCAAGGTCTGATGTACCGGATACGTTGATACCTGTCTTACCGTTGAAATCAGCGATATCAAGAGCTACACCGTACTCTGTTACAGATGTACCGAGAATCGGAATATCCTGAGTTGCAGAAGCAGCAGCCTGAAGTGCAGGAGTTGCATTTGCAAGAATAAGGTCAACATTCTTTGAAACAAACTGGTTAACGATTGTTGAACATGTTGCGGAATCACCTGATGCGTTTTGCTCGTCAAACTTTACGTGGTCCTCGCCAAGCATCTTTGTAAGTGTTTCCTTGAATCCGAGAGTTGCAGCGTCAAGAGCAGGATGCTGAACAAGCTGGCAGATACCGATGTTGAATACCTTATCGCCATCATACTTAGCAAGCTCCTCCTGAGCATCAGTGCTTGTATCGTCTGCCTCTTCACCGATTGCTACAAAGCCTTCGGGAATTGTAATGCCGAGCTTTTCAGCTCTTTCGGGAACTGCCTTTTTAACAAGAGTAGATGAATCAACATAAGCAATATCCATTGTTGAAACATCGGCACCGTTAACAAGAACGTCATAAGCCATCTTTGCTGTTGCAACACCAAGGTCATAATATGAAATTGAAAGTGTTGCTACACCGCAGCCTTCGCAGATACCTTCTTCACCTGCGATAATAGGAATACCTGCAGGCTCACAAGCATTGTTGATAAGCTCTGTGTTGTTAGCACAGGTGTTATCAGTAGGAATGTAAATAGCATTTGACTCAGCAATAGCTGTGTTAAGCACGGAAGCAAGGTCGTTGGAATCGGCAAAGGAATATTCCTTTGTAGTGTAACCAAGCTTTGCAAGCTCTTCGGATACCTTTTCTACCTGATACTTTGAGTTAGCCTCTGCTGAACAGTAAAGAAGACCAACCTGATTTGTTGATGTTTTTGTGCTGCATCCTGCAAATACACTTGCAACTAATATTACTGCAAGAGCAAGAGCAGCCACTCTTTTGAATAATTTTTTCATAATTACTACCTCTCATAGTTTTTTGATGCTTTCAGTTTAGCACATAAAAGCATTAAAGTCAATACTATTGTAGAAAAAAACAGAGCACCTAAGTTTAAAAGGTGCTCTGCGTATCATATAATGTTTTAAATCAGCCTTTAGATTCAATAAGCTTACATTCAACCTCAAAGGTTTTAATTTCATTGTTTTCTATTCTTGCCACAGTCAGCTTGATTGTATCACCGGGCTTTGAATCGGCAAGGATAGAGGTCATAACGTCGGTAGATGTCATTGTTTCACCGTTTACTGCCACAATCATATCATATTGCTTGATATCCTTGTTCTTCAAATCAGAATTATCATCAACGGAATTGATAACCATTGTGCCCTTTGCGTCCTTAAAGCCCTTTTCCTCAAGTGCATTTAAAATAGCAGAAGCATTGTTAAAGCTTGTAATGGGACTATACTGAATACCGATTTTTGCTCTGCCCTCAACATAGCCGGACTTAATAAGGCTGTTTGCGGTTGCTAAGGCAGTAGATGACGGAACGGCAAAGCCCATACCCTCATATTCTGTTGAAGCGATTTTTGATGAGTTGATGCCGATTACCTGTCCCTGCATATTAAAGAGTGCACCACCACTGTTACCGGGGTTGATAGCGGCATCGGTCTGTATACATTTGTTGTCATATCCGATGCTTGATGAAACAGGTCTGTCAAGGGCTGAAATATAACCGCTTGTGACAGAGTTCATAAATTCAATTCCGCCGGGACATCCGATTGCAACAACCTGCTCGCCTACAACAAGATTTTCACTATTTGCAAATTCCGCAACCTTCAAGCCTGTGGCATCAATGGAAAGTACGCCGATATCAGTTTGACTGTCATATGCAACCATTGCTGCGTCGTATTCCTCTTTATTGTTAAGAGTAACCTTAAAGCTATCACCGCCGCTGATAACGTGGGCACAGGTAATAATATATGTTTTGCCATCCTTCTCGGACATAATTACGCCGGAGCCTTCGCCTGACTTTGACGGCTCGGAATTATTGCTATTGTCCTGTGAGCCATAGCCGTAGCCGTAGAAATAGCTGTAGGCACTTGCCTGCTGTGAATAAACCGTAATGCCTACGCAGGAGTCGATACATTCCTTTGCAACGCCTGCAACTGTGTAATTTCCTTCCTTATCAATGGTTGCAACCTCGTTGCTGTCCTTTGCGGTTACGTCTTTTTCACCTGCATCCTGTGACTGGGAGGTGCTTTCTTTATCGTTTGAGTTACTTTTTATGCCGAGACTTGAAACAACAATTCCTGCAACGGCAACACATACGCATACGATTATGACAATAAGAATTACAATTCCTGCCTTGCTTTTTTTAGGCTTGTTTTTGTCATCATTATTGTTATTGCTGTAATCGTTGTTGTAGCTGCTGTTATCGTAGGAATAATCGCTTTGGCTGTTTGGATTATAATAATTATTATTTTCCTGATAGCCGTTGTAGGACTGACCTGAATTTTGATTATTGTTATCATTATTTACATATGAATAATGATATGCACCGTTGTCAGCCTGCTCGTTTTCATTATTCTCCGGCGGTGTGTAGTAGGTTCCGTTTGTACCGCCTGTTGGCTGATAATAGTCAGGTCTTGCCTGTTCTTCCTTGTTTTTTTCTTCGTCAAATTCGCTCATATTGATTCCATAGCCTTTCCGACTACAAATTTTAGTTAAGACATCACAAATCCCCGCTGTAGCCTACGGGAGTGATTATAATGTTATTTTTTATTATAACGGGGTGTATAATTTTTAGGCAGGGTAAAGACGAATTCTGCAGTTTCCTCGTCATCACTCCTTGCATAAATATTACCGCTGTGCATCTCCACCATCATCTTAACTATATAAAGTCCGAGACCTGCACCCTTGGC
>CALYNW010000089.1 GCA_945224895.1 uncultured Clostridia bacterium | reverse complement strand
GCCTGGTGATTCGTCCTTAACAATTTCCGCCTCGGACATTTTGCCGCTTTCTTGGTTTCTAAGACAGAAGTTATTATCATAGCCTATACCGTCAATAACGGCTCTGAACGGCTCATCAATCTTATCTCCGATTTTGTGCATTGATGTAAAGTCAAGCATAGTTCCTCTAATCTCACCGAGTTCACCGGTAGGGAGCTGAGAATCGTCAGTCTCTGTAAAATAGTCGGCATTGACCTGTAAAAGATGGTCCTCAATGGTTTTTGAGCCGTCACAGCTGAGATTGAAATATGCGTGATTAGTGGGATTTGCAGCAGTCTTTTTATCAGAAAGAACTGTATAGTCAAGTCTAAGGGTGTTACCCTCTGTAAGAGTGTATTTCACATTCATTGTAAAGTTACCGGGGATCCCGTCCTTCATATCAGGGGAGAATAATGAAAAGTTAATGCTGTCATCGGCTAGCTCCTTAACCTCCCAAATGATAAAACTGAAGCGTCCTCCTCCGTGAAGAGTCCAGGTTCCCTGGTTCTTAGGAGTATTGTATTCAACGCCGTCAATGGAGAATTTTGCGTCTCTGATTCTGTTAGCATATCTGCCTACAACAAGTCCCTGATATCCAAGGTCGGGGTCGGTGTAATATTTCGGCTCGTCAAATCCAAGAACAACATCACCAAGCACACCGTCCTTATCAGGTACCTTGATTGACTGTATGCCTGCACCTAATGTCATAAGTGATACAGACATATTGTTTTTGTTTGTGATTGTGTAAAGATCAACGCTTCTGCCGTCATCAAGACAGCCGAAATCTCTTTTTTCAATGCTCATAAATTTTACCTCTCTAAAATTAATAACTTAATTATATCCTTATTTTCAAATAAAATCAATATGAAGAAAGTATTAACTGTGTTTAACATTTTGCTTTTTTCTGTTTACTGTAGTATAATAATGTATTATAATATAGTATGATTTGATATTTTGAAAAAGAATTGCCAATATAGAAACTTAGGCAAGGAGCTGATTTTGTGGATACAATTATTTCGATGCTTACGGGATTGATAAGATACATTCTGCCGATAATGGCGGTGATAATTCTTGCCACCTGCGTAATATCTCTTTTCAGGAACAGACCGAGGCTTCATAAGCTGGCACAGTTAGTTGACCAAAATAACGGCTCAATTATTGATATTGACCGCTTTGAAACCTCTATCGGTAAGAGCAAGTCAAATGATATCGTTTTGCCTATGCCCAATGTTTCGAGATTTCACGCAGTAATTGCAAAAAAGAGAAAGGAATGGGTTATTACCGATACCTTTTCAAAAACAGGAATACTTGTAAACGGTAAAAAGATTGAGGAAAAATCTGTTATTGAGGACGGAGATATAATAACAATCGGCTCAATTCCCTTTAAATTTCTTTGTGCCGAGGCTGTTTCGGCACAGTCAAAGACGGAAATGCGAAATGCCGCAGGGGAGCTTAACAGGCAGAATAATACAAATATTGCCTATGCGGTTTTGGTTGATGTTAAAACCCACAGACCTATTTATCTGCGTAAAAAGGATGTACTTATCGGTAGGGGAGAAAATGCGGATATTCAAATTAATCTTGACACGGTAAGCTCCGAGCATGCAAGAATACATCTTACATCAAGAGGTTGGGCACTTTCGGATTTGAATAGCCACAACGGAACTAAATTAAACGGAAGATTTATTACTCAGCCGCAGCTGATTTTTGACGAGGACACTATAACCTTTGGTGAAAGAGTGTTCGTATTTTACGAAAAATAAGGGAGAAATCATATGGCAAGCAAAGCTAAAAGAGTCCCAAGCATAAAGCCTATAAATAATTTTGCCATGCTTACTGTTTTGTCTGTTTTTCAGCTTATAACAGGCTTGCAGGCGGCTATGGCAGGTGACGGCTTTTCTGCTAAGACATTACTTTCAATAGCAATACTTATCGGGGCGGAGTGGATATATGTTACTCTGCTTTATTCCATAATGCACAGAAGAAATTTTGAGCTTGAATTTATAGCCTTTTTCCTGTCGGGAGTAGGGCTTACCGCTATCGGCTCCGTTGATCCAAGTGCCTGCTTTAAACAAATGATAATTGTTTTGTGCGGTATTGTGGGCTTTACGATTTTCGTGTTTATTCTCGGCGACGTTGATTTGTGTATGAAGCTGAGAATGCCTGTCGCAATAGGGGCATTAGTTCTGCTATTGCTCAATATTGTTATCGGTACGGTTAAATATGGTGCTCAAAACTGGATTGAGGTGGGCGGCTTTACGATTCAGCCCTCTGAATTCGTGAAGGTTGCGTTTATTTTTGTAGGTGCCGCAACTCTTGAAAAAATACAGACATCAAAAAATATTATAAAATTTATTGTATTTTCAGTTGCCTGTGTAGGTGCATTAATTCTTATTCGTGACTTCGGAACGGCACTTATTTTCTTTATAACATTTCTTATAATAGCCTTTATGAACTCGGGTGATATTAAAACTGCCGGTCTTGCCGTTGCGGCGGCAGGTCTGGGCGGTGCTATTGTTATTAAGTACAAGCCCTATGTTACCGCAAGATTTTCCGTATATCGTCATATTTGGGAGGATATTTACGGTAAAGGCTATCAGCAGACCCATATTTTAACGGGTATTGCCTCAGGAGGACTGTTAGGTCTTGGCATAGGTGCAGGAAATATCAGGAAATATTTTGACAGCTATCTTGTTATAACCGACGATATTTTCGGATTTATCTGTGAGGAATGGGGATATCTTTTCGGAATAATTCTTGTTCTTTCCTTTGTGGCAATAGCCATTTCGGCACTTGTGAATTCCATTGCAGCAAGGTCAACCTTTTATTCAATAGCGGCTGTTGCGGCAGCAGGAATGTTGCTTTTCCAAACGGCGCTTAACATTTTCGGAATAACCGATGTACTTCCTCTTACAGGTGTAACGCTTCCCTTTGTAAGTCAGGGAGGAAGCTCAATGCTTTCCTGCTGGGCGGTGCTTGCTTTCATTAAAGCGTCGGATGTTCGCACCTACAATTATATGGGAGGTGTAAGAAAGAAATGAAAATGATAACAAGAAGAGGTCTTTTCCTCTTGATACTCGTAATTGCATTTATTGGCGGTCTTGTGTTTATGACTGTCAGCCTTGTGAATGACGGTGATGATTGGGTTATGCAACCCTATAACAGTAGCGTTTATTACAACGGTGAGCTTATCGGCGCAGGAAAAATTACCGACTGTAACGGCAGAAGCCTTGCCGAAACCAACGACGGCAAAAGAGAATATAACGACTCCCTTACTACAAGAAAGGCAACCCTTCACGCAGTAGGCGACACCAAGGGTTTTATTTCAACAGGCGTTCAGAATGTGTATCAGGCTAAGCTGACAGGGTACAGCGTTCTTTCGGGAATTTACAGTGTCACAAAAAACGGTAGCGGAAACGATATGCAGTTGACTCTTGATGCTGATGCTTGTGATGTTGCCTATGAGGCTTTGTCAAATTACAAGGCCGGCTGTGTAGGTGTTATAAACTATAAAACAGGCGACATTGTCTGTATGGTTTCAACGCCAAGCTATGACCCTCAGAATAAGCCGTCGGACCTTGATACCAACGAAAGATACGAAGGAGTATATATCAATAGACTTTTAAGCGGACTTTATACTCCCGGTTCAACCTTTAAAATTGTTACTGCAATTTGTGCGCTTGAGAATATTTCCGACATAGAAAGCAGAACCTTTAAATGCACAGGCGAATATGACCCCGGCAAGGGAACACCTATTGAATGTAACGCCCGTCACGGCACAATTACATTTGAGCAGGCACTTGCAAAATCCTGCAACTCTGCATTTGCACAGATCGCCATAGAGCTCGGTCCGGAAAGGCTTGCAGAAACCGCAAAGGAGCTTGGCTTGACCTCAACCGTTTCAGTAAGCGGAGATATTGTTTCCTCTCAGGGAAGATTTTTCCTTGAAAAGGGCGACGCTGACGATTATGTGGGTTGGACGGGAATAGGACAGGGTGATACTCTTATTTCTCCTGCTTCGATGCTTCGTCTTGCAGGTGCCATAGCAAATGACGGAAAGGCTGTTTCTCTTAATCTTGTGGAGTCCTTTGCCACAAAGGCAGGAAAGGCTCTTGACCTTGATTTTACAAAAAAGGAAACCCCTATTTTAAGCAGTGAGGTTGCCTCAAAAATGAAAAAGCTTATGAGGAATAATGTTACAGAGCAGTACGGAGATTATAACTATAAGGGACTGAAGCTTTGTGCAAAATCAGGTACGGCGCAGATAGATAATGTGGATTCACATAATACTGCGTGGTTTGTGGGCTTTATGGATGATGAGGAAAATCCTTATGCCTTTGTTGTGCTCGTGGAGTACGGTAACTCAGGCTCGCAGACAGCAGGACCTATTGCAAATAAGGTGCTTCAGGCTCTTGTAAAGGATTAATTATTTTATGAATTTTGATTTGATAAATGAGGATAAAAAAGAACAGGCACTTCTTGTTTCGGTTGATACAGGAGATTATGACGCTCAGGTATCAATAGAGGAATTAGGAGAGCTTGCAAAGACGGCAGGAGCAGAGGTTCAGGCGGAGATTATACAAAGGAGAGATACTCCCGACGGAGTATATTTCGTGGGCAGAGGACGGCTTGAGGAAATAGCAGAATACTGCCGTAATAATGATACGGATTTAATAATTGCCGACGGAGAGCTGACTCCTGTTCAGGTAAGAAATATTGAGGATTATACAGATACAAGGGTTGTTGACAGGACTACTCTTATCCTTGATATTTTTGCAGGCAGGGCAAGGTCAAAGGAGGGCAAGCTTCAGGTTGAGCTTGCACAGCTTAAATATTCTCTGCCACGTCTGACAGGAAAGGGTACAAGCCTTTCACGTTTAGGCGGAGGAATAGGCACAAGAGGTCCCGGTGAAACTAAGCTTGAAACAGATAAACGTCATATAAGACGGAGAATACAGTATATCAGACAGGAGCTTGACAGCGTTGAAAGGCGCCGTGAAATGCAACACAAAAGAAGAAAGAAAAACGGTGCTGTTGCAGTCGCCATAGTAGGCTATACAAATGCAGGAAAATCAACTCTGCTTAATGCCCTTACAGACGCAGGAGTTTTGCAGGAGGATAAGCTTTTTGCAACGCTTGACCCTACTGCAAGAAAGCTTGTGCTTCCAAACGGTCAGCAGATAATGCTTGTGGATACGGTAGGCTTTATCAGCAGACTTCCGCACCAGCTTGTTGACGCCTTTCGTTCAACTCTTGAGGAGGCAACCTATGCGGACTTGCTTTTAAATGTCTGCGACGCATCAAGCCCCGAATGTCATAATCATAACAAAACCACCTATGATATTCT
>CALYNW010000088.1 GCA_945224895.1 uncultured Clostridia bacterium | reverse complement strand
AAAAATCTCCCTGAAAGTTAAATCAGGGAGATTTTTTAATGCTCAATCATTTACTTTATTGCATTTACAATCAGAACTGCCGCACCGATTAAAACAAGGACAACACCTGTAACTCTGTTAAGCGTTTTAGGCTTTGCCTTGTTTGCCAAAACTGCGGCAATTCTTGCCCAGATAAATGTGCTTAAAACACAGAAAAGCATTGCCCACATATCAGGATTTCCACCGATTGCAAAGTGGCTTATAGCACCGGTAAATGCGGTAAAGGTCATTACAAAAACGCTTGTGCCGACTGCTACTTTAAGCTCGTAGCCGAGAACACTTGTCAGCACAAGAAGCATCATCATACCGCCACCTGCACCCACAAAGCCGCAAATAAAGCCTACCATTGTACCGCAGAGAGCAGAGCGTATTGCCCTTTGCTTTGCCGTTGACTCAGTGAGCCTTGCCTTTGGCTCGGTAACAGGCTTAACAATGAATTTGATACCTAACAGGAATGTCATTATTGTTGAGAAATTACCCATAGTTGTACTTGGAACAAGGCTTGATACGTAGCTGCCTACCAAAGTAAACAGCAGTACGAAAATCATCATAACAATACCGTTTTTGATATCGATATTTTTGTTTTTTCCGTAAGTATAGCTGGAAACAGCACTGGCTAATACATCACTGGCAAGAGCAATTCCCACAGCCATATAGGGGTCAATACCTAAAAATGTAATAAGAACAGGACTGATTACAGCGGCGGCACTCATACCTGCAAAGCCTGTGCCTAAGCCTGCACCGATACCTGCGATAAAGCAGATTATAAATTTGTACAGCATATTATTTTACACCTCAAAACGATTACTACAATTATAGAATTTATACCTTATTATGTCAACCGACAGCTTTCAATGATATTGTCCATATGTTGTTTAAATTAATACGAAATGTTAATTATAGGTTAAATAGATGTTAAAAATAGGTTGTTTTATTTTATTAACAGTGATATAATGAACTGAAAATCTTTTTGAAAAGGGGTTTCTTTATGGCTGCTGAAGTTAAAGAACAAAAAAAGTACATGAAGAAGTCTGAAATCGTTACATTCGGTATAGGTCTGTTCGGCGTTGCATTGCTGACAGGTTGGATGCCGGATTATACCACAACATTTTTTGCAGACTTCGCATTCAAAGGAAAAGGCTTTGATTCCGCACAGATTGCCCATATTGTTGAGGTAGTATTCCTCATTGCCGGATTTGTAGGTGCAATTTGCGAGCTTGTTATCGGTATTCTTGTTGACCGAACAAAAACAAGCTTAGGTAAGGTAAAGCCTTGGATAGGCTTCGGTGCAATTCCGCTTGCTATTGTTTCAATGCTTGTATTTATTGCTCCGAGTACAACATCCTTCGGTATTGCTTCTGTTTGGATGATTATAATTTATTGCCTTTATACTGCGGTTTCCTGTGCAGTTGAGTCGCCTGCAAACTGCTTCGGTGCTCTTTGCTCACCGAACCCAAGCGAAAGAGGAGACGCTATCTCTATAGCATCATTCCTCAGGTCCGTGGGACAGTCAGGCGGTCAGGTAGTTATCATTGTCGTTCAGGAGCTTATGAAGGTCCTTATGGGCAAGCAGCAGTTCAAGAATGCTGAGGGACAGGGACTTGACCTTATTGTTTCAACTGCAATTTGTGCTCTCGGAATGATAATCTTTGTTATGATTTTCTTTGCCAATAACAAAGAGCGTGTACCATATACAGCCGAAAAGGTTTCACTTAAAGAGTCAATTAAGCTTGTTTTCACAAACAAAAACCTTCTTATGGTTTCACTTACAAAGCTTACCGGCTTCGGCAGAGGCGTATACGGTACAGTTTCACTTTACATAGCAATTTATCTTTTAGGCTCAAAGGGACTTAAGCTTGCACTTATGCTTCCTATGGGTATCGGTACGGCAGTAGGTATGCTTCTTGTTAAGGCTGTTCTTAAAAAGTTCTCAACAAAGAAAACATTTATTATCTTCTGCTGCTACGGTGCTTCTGCTCTTGCAATACTTTACCTTGTATCAAAGGGTATCGGCTTCAATTCAAATCTTATTATTCCGTTCCTTATTCTTAACTTCTTCTGCGGTCTCCAGCACGGTAATACAAATGTTACACCGAATATTATGATTGCGGACTGTGTTGATGAAATGGAATACAAGACAGGCAAAAGACAGGAGGGTCTTGCATATGCAGGCTACGGTCTTTTCTCAAAGATTGCTTCTGCATTTACAAAATTCCTCGGTCCTTGGCTTGTATACACATGGAGCAGCTATCAGTTCTCACAGGATCCAAATGTTGCCTATGCCGCACAGACAGATGCTGTTTTGACTAAGTTCCTTGCAATTTATACAATCATTCCTGCTATATTCGTAATTCTTCAGGGTGTTCCGATTCTGTTCTACGATATGGTCGGAGAAAAGAAAGAAAGAATTACTGCTGCTCTTGCCGAAAAGCGAGCTGCCGAAGCGGCTGCATCAGGCAAAGCAGATGATGAAATAGCTAAGTAAGGGGGGTATATCTGATGGCTAAAAAAGAATTTAAAGCAGGCTTATACGCTGTTATTTCAGGTGTTATCGTTGCTGTAGTTTTAGTGCTTCTTACAATATTTGCTTTTACAACAAGATATACTGCCTTTAAGCCTGAAAAGGTTGCACAGACCTATGTTGATACAATAGTTCAGTCGGGTGACGGCTATAATGCTTATAAAAATACACTTGTTTCCAAAAATCAGAAATACGGTGATTTCATAATCAATGCTTATATGCTTCCTTATGTAAATGACGGAGATGATGTAAAGCAGGCTGAATTTGTAGGTAAGGGCAGCGAGGAAGAAACAAAGGCTATTGATACTGTTTATGAAACAATGTATGATTACTATATTGAGCTTATAAATACCTATGGCTATGACGATTACGACAGTATCTTCAGCAATTATTTTGCAAAGCTTTCAGAGGTTCGTAAAGAGGTTTACGGCGATGACTTTATGAACACCGATTATATGTTCGGTGCATTTGAGGCTAATGTTTCCGCCTACGGAAGGTCGCTTACAGGTGCCGAAGAAACTCTTGCAGCCGATGGTAAAACCGTACTTCAGGAGGCAACAAAGGGTATTTATCAGGAAATGTACGGCGACGATTATAAGTTTACCGCCACAGTAAAGGAATGTACTGCACTTTCAGAGGACGAGGCAAAGGCTTATGTTGCTGAGTATAAGGACAGAATTACTCCTGTTGCACAGTCAGGTGAAGCAAAGGCTGATGAGTTCGGTCTCGAAGATAGGACATATGAAAAGAAAATCCTTTTCTTTACCCAGAAAAAGAGCGATAATAAAAAGTCAGATATGATTTCTGCTCTTGAAAAGCTTGATTGTTCAAACGATATCACAGCAGTTGATAAGTGTGTCATTGAGGTAGCTCTTGCAGACGGTACAGTAGTTGCTACTCAGGAGCTTTACGTTGTTCAAATCGGCAACAGCTGGTATGTTGATAATACTAATGTTGATACATCAGCACTTTATCTTGCAAAATAAGATATTTTTTCCAAGGAGTCTCTTTTAGAGGCTCCTTTTTCTTATAAAAAACTAATAGACAAATTACAAATTTTATTATATAATTTCTTCGGTGATATAATGAAACAGTATTTAGAAGTGGGAAAGCTTAATAATACACACGGAGTTAAAGGTGAACTTAAAATGCTTTTGTGGTGTGACGGCATAGATTATATTAAGCAGTTTAAAATACTTTATCTTGATTCTGACGGAAAAGAGCCTTTGGAAATTGCTTCGGTACGTTCTCAAAAGGATATGGCTATAATTAAATTCAAGGGCATTGATTCTATCGAAGATGCTGAAAAAATAAAGGGACGTATTCTTTTCGGCAACCGTGATGATGCTGAAATTGACGAAGATGCAAATTATATTGCGGACCTTATCGGATGTTACGTGGTTGATATTGATACCGAGGAGGAATACGGAAAGGTTGTCGACGTGCTGAATTACGGCTCCTGTGATATTTACGATACAGAGTCCTGGGGCAAGCATACCCTTATTCCTGCAATACCTGATGTTGTCAAGGAAATAAATACGGAATATAAGGTAATCAGAATAAAAGCAATGAAAGGATTATTTGATGAGGATTGATATTCTTACGCTTTTTCCCGATATGTGCAATGCTGTTTTGAATGAGTCTATTATCGGCAGGGCACGAAAGGCGGGAAAGGTTGAGATAAATTGTATAGATATACGTGATTACACTCTTGATAAGCACAGAAGGGTTGACGATAAGCCTTATGGAGGCGGTATGGGTATGGTAATGGCACCACAGCCGATATATGATTGCTTTCAGTCTTTGTGCAATGAATCAGGTGATAAGCCCCATTTGATATACCTTACACCACAGGGAAAAACTCTTACACAGGAAAGAGTTAAGGAGCTTTCAAGGCTTGAGCATATCGCCCTGCTTTGCGGTCATTACGAGGGCATAGACGAAAGAGTTATTGAGGAGCTTCAGCCTGAGGAAATATCGGTGGGGGATTATGTACTGACAGGCGGAGAGCTGCCGGCGCTTATATTAGCCGACTCGGTTTCAAGAATGCTTCCGGGTGTTCTCAGTGATGATGAATGCTTTGAAGAGGAAAGCCATTTTAATTCTCTTCTCGAATATCCTCAGTATACCCATCCGGCTGAGTGGAACGGCAGAGAGGTGCCGGAGGTTTTGCTTTCGGGACATCACGCTAATGTGGAAAAATGGCGCAGGGAAAAGTCACTTGAAAGAACGTTGAAAAGACGTCCCGATATGCTTGAAAAAGCAGAATTGACTAAGAAGGACAGGGAGTTCCTGTCGAATATCGAAAAAGATTAAAAAAATATGTGTAAATTGCACAAATCAGCTTGATTTATTTTGTTTGAAATTTACAAGTCAAACGAACTTGCTAATAATTTATTGACCGATTTAAATTTGGTGGTATAATATGTAAAGAACAAAATAAAAATAATTAAACACACTATATATTGTATTTTAACTGATTGAGAGGTTATGGTTATGTTCGTTAAAGATGTTAAGGTAGAAAATCAGGTTGGTCTTCATGCTCGTCCGGCTACTTTCTTTATTCAGAAGGCAAATGAGTTTAAGTCATCAATTTGGGTTGAGAAAGAGGAAAGAAGAGTTAATGCTAAGAGTCTTCTCGGTGTTCTTTCACTGGGCATTATGGGCGGAACAGATATCCGCATCATTGCTGACGGTTCAGACGAGGAGGATGCAGTAAACGGTCTTGTTGCTCTTGTAAAGTCGGGCTTTACCGAGTAATTTTTGTTGTTTCGTATCGGCACAGTATTGCTTTTTTGCAGTGCTGTGCTTTATTTTTATATGATTGTGTGATAATAT
>CALYNW010000087.1 GCA_945224895.1 uncultured Clostridia bacterium | reverse complement strand
GGCGGACAGCATTGAGCTGAAAAAGGAATTATTTTGAAAAAACAATAAAAAGGCTGTGAAGAAAAGCATTTGCTACTTAACTTCACAGCCTTTAATTTTTTGAATTTATCCCTGGTCGATAGGATTTTTATTATCCTTTTTTGACTCTCTTCCGTATTTTCCCTCGTAGCCGGGGTTAATGTAGTCCTCAACAACCTTTCCGTCACGGATACGTATAACTCTTTCTGCTTCCTCGGCAATCTCATTATCGTGGGTAATAACTATTACCGTTCTGCCCTCATTCTTAAGCTCGTGGAGAATTGCCATAACCTCTTTAGTGGACTTAGTATCAAGGTTACCAGTAGGCTCGTCGGCAAGGATAACAGGCGGTCTTGCGGCGATAGCCCTTGCAACGGCAACACGCTGCTGCTGACCGCCTGACATTTCAGCAGGAAGATGGTGCATACGCTTTTCAAGACCTACTCTCCCAAGAGCGTCAATAGATATCTGCCTTCTTTCAGCCTTTGGCATTCCTCTGTAAACAAGAGGAAGCTCAACATTTTCAAGAGCTGAAAGAGATGGAATAAGGTTAAAGCCTTGGAATATAAAGCCGATTTGCTCATTTCTGATAACACTCATTTCATCATCTGTCAAATCGTCTACTAAGTGACCGTTTATGTAGTATTCACCGGTTGTAGGAGTATCAAGCAGTCCAAGCATATTCATAAGTGTAGATTTACCCGAGCCTGATTGACCGATAATTGCTACAAACTCGCCCTCATCAATGGTGATTGAAACGCCGTCAAGAGCGTTTACCTGATTTTCACCGGGGTTATATATTTTATACACATCACGAACTTCAATAAGATGCATAAAATTGCCTCCAAATTACAATTTGTATATTTTAATATTACAGGATATAATCATAAATGTCAAGAGTATAATTATTATAATATTGTAAACATTATTACAGGAGAGTGATTTTATGAGCATCAGCAAAGACGATTACAGCAAAATGACTGATAAAGCAAGTCCTAATTCGCCGAAGCTTTTAAACTGTATTAAAGCATTTTTATTCGGCGGAGCAATATGCCTTTTGGGGCAGGTGATTTTAACTCTGCTTCAAAATATGGGATTAAATGAAAAAGAGGCTCAGGCAGGCACCTCGTCAGCATTGATTATTCTTACGGCAATACTGACAGGTATAGGAGTTTTTGATAGAATAGCACGTCACGCAGGAGCAGGTACTATTGTTCCGATTACAGGCTTTGCAAATTCCGTGGTATCACCTGCCCTTGAATTTCAGCACGAGGGCTTCGTACTCGGTACTGCTTCACAGATGTTTACTATCGCAGGACCTGTTATTGTTTACGGTGTAGCATCGTCATTTTTATACGGCTTAATAATTTTTATTTTTAAATTGTATTAATTATTTTTTACGGTTTATGACTTTATATACAGTTTTTAAAGGGATTAATTAAAAAGCCCTTTTACATATTTTATTACTTATAAATTTCGCTTTATATTTTCATTTATATATGTTATTATATAAAGCGGTGATTTAGTTGAGCTTAGCGAAAAACGATAAAATTGAATTAGTTATAGACTCCGTAACCTCTGAGGGTAGCGGTGTGGGCAGATATAACGGTATGGCTGTTTTTGTTAGAGGCACCGTACCGCAGGATAGAATAATTGCCCATATTATCAAAAGGTCAAAGAATTATGCCGTTGGCATTATTGATAAAATCATTATACCAAGTCCCGAGAGAATTGAAAGCGACTGCCCATATTCAAAAAAATGCGGTGGTTGTTCCTTCAGAAATATGACCTACAGTGAAGAGCTGAAATATAAGAAAAGCAGGGTGCAGGACGCTCTTGAAAGAATAGGTCATCTTGATATTAAGGTTGATGAAATAATCGGAGCAGACACTTTAAATGGCTACAGAAATAAGGCACAGTATCCTGTTTCAATCTGCGACGGTGAACTTTTTGCAGGCTTTTATGCCTATAAAAGCCACAGAATTATTCCCTGTGCCGACTGTAGGCTTCAGCCTGAGGAATTTGAACAGGGAATTAAGGCATTTTCCCTTTGGGCAGAAAAGACAAATGTTACCTCATTTGATGAAAAAACAGGTAAGGGACTCTTAAGACATATTTATTTTCGCAAGGGCTTTGCTACAGGGGAGATAATGGCTTGTGCCGTTATAAACGGGGACAGCATACCCGATAAGGAGCTTTTGATTTCTCTGCTTAGAGATAATGTTAAGGGCTTGAAATCGGTGGTTCTTAACATTAATAAGAAAAACACAAATGTGATTTTAGGCGAAAAATCAGTAACAATTTGGGGTAGCGACACTATTTGTGATGAGCTTTTGGGAAAGCGTTTTATTATTTCTCCAAATTCCTTTTATCAGGTAAATCATAATCAGTGTGAAAAGCTCTATAGCAAAGTGGCAGAATTTGCAGATTTAAAGGGCGGAGAGGTTCTATTAGACCTTTATTGCGGTGTAGGTACAATAGGTCTTACAATGGCTGATAAGGTAAAACAGCTTATAGGTATTGAAATTATACCTGAGGCAATAGAAAACGCAAAGGAAAATGCAAGGATAAATTCTGTCCAAAATGCAAGATTTATTTGTGCAGATGCACCAAATGGTGCTGAAATACTTAAAAATAAGGGAATAAGGCCTGATATTGTTATCCTTGACCCACCGAGAAAGGGCTGTGATAAGGCACTTATTGATACGGTTACGGAGCTTTCTCCCGAAAGAATTGTTTACGTTTCCTGCGACAGCGCCACCCTTGCAAGAGATTTGGAAATGTTTAAAAATAAAAATTACGAAGCAAAAAAGGTAACCGCCGTTGATATGTTCCCAAGAACACCTCATATTGAGGCGGTTGCAAGACTTGAAAAAATAAAGTAAAATCTATTGTGTTTCTAAAGAAATTTTGATACAATAAAGCAGAATAACATAATGCGAAAACAAAGGTCTTTTGAGGCTTTTGTTTTCGGGAGAGGTTTATTATGAAGCTTAAGGACGGTATCGTCACAAATTCCATAGACGGCGAAAGCTTTGCCATTGCTACCGGAAAGGCGGCAAAGGATTTTAACGGTCTAATTAAAAATAACCCGACTGCGGCATTTATATTTGAGCTTTTAAAGAAGGAGCAGACCGAGGACAGTATCGTCAATGCAATGCTTGATAAGTATGAGGTTGACGAGGAAACTGTACGCAAAGATGTGAGGGCTTTGCTGGAATTGCTTAAAAGCAAGAATCTTATTGAGGACTGATTATGACCTATTCATCACCGGAAAGTGAATATCTTGTAACTCTTTTACGCTGTGCGATAAAGCAGGAAAAGCCACCAAAAGCACCTGAGGGAATGGACTTCAAGGAGCTTGCAAGGCTATCAAAAAAGCAGCAGGTTTATTCCGTGATAGTTCCCGTTATTGACTTGGCGTCTGTTCCGTCTGAAATTGCAGAGGAGCTTCAGGTTTATTCTCAAAATGAGCTTCTTCGTATGCTTGCAATGAAAACGGAGCTTGAAGAGATTGAAAAAGACCTTGAGAAAAATGAAATAAGATTTATGCTTTTGAAGGGCAGTGTTATCAGAGATTATTACCCATTGCAGAAAATGAGGCAAATGAGTGATTTTGATATTCTGTATGATGAGTCAAAGCGGGAAAGTCTTATCAAAATTATGAACGGCAGGGGATATAATTTGTTTTCCTGCGGTGAAAATTCCGACGATTTTTCAAAAAAGCCCTTTTACACCTTTGAATTTCACAGGGAGCTTTTTTTTAATGAGCATACATTTTATCCCGATTTTTCAGATGTTTGGGATAATGCACAGCCTGATAGCAAAAATCCGTATATGTATCACATGAGTGACGAGGATTTGTATCTTCATACAGTCGCTCATATGTACAAGCACTATATTTTAGGTGGCTTCGGAATAAGGTTTATGGCGGATATTTATGTCCTTTTAGAGCATTTCGGAAAAACCTTTAACAGAGAATATGTGGATTTTAAGCTTGAAAAAATGGCTTTGACCTCATTTGAAAAAGAGGTCAGAGAGCTTTCCTATGCTGTTTTTGACGGCACGGATTTTACAGAGGAGCAGATAGCATTTCTTAATGACGTTATGTCCTTTGGAATATACGGAAGCGGAGAAGGCGGAGCAAAGGTATATTATGACGAGTATGTAGCAAAAAGCGGGAAAACAGGTGTTGCAGGATATTATTTGTCAAAGGTTTTTCCAAATAAGAAATTTATGATACAGACCTATCCTGTTCTTGAAAAGAAGCCGTATCTTCTTCCTTTTTACTATGTGAAAAGACTGCTTCATAAATTTATTTACGACAGAAAAAATATTATAAAAGGCATAAAATCTCTGAAAAAATCTTTAAAGGAGCAGGAAAGCAGAGATTAGCGGAGGATTACTCTTGGCAGTAGATAAAGAACATATTAGAAATTTTTCAATCATCGCCCATATTGACCACGGTAAGTCAACTCTTGCAGACAGATTGCTGGAGCTGACAAGCTCTGTTGCGTCAAGAGATATGCAGGAGCAGATACTTGACGATATGGACCTTGAGAGAGAAAGAGGAATTACAATAAAGGCTCACGCAGTTAAGCTTGACTACACTGCAAAAAACGGTGAGCTTTACGAATTTAATTTGATAGATACTCCTGGTCACGTGGATTTTAACTATGAGGTGTCCCGTTCTCTTGCGGCTTGTGAGGGAGCAATACTTATTGTTGACGCTTCACAGGGTGTGGAGGCGCAGACCCTTGCAAATACTTATCTTGCCCTTGACCACGACCTTGATATTCTTCCTATTATAAATAAAATTGACCTTCCCGCCGCAGACCCCGAAAGAGTTGCCAAGGAGGTCGAGGACGTTATCGGCATACCCTGTATGGATGCTCCGAGGGTTAGTGCTAAAACAGGAGAAAATGTCGAGGAGGTCCTTGAATATATCGTAAATGAAATTAAAGCCCCTGTGGGAGATGACAGTAAACCGTTGAAGGCTTTAATATTTGACTCTGTTTACGATTCCTACAGAGGCGTTATTGTTTACGTCAGACTTATGGACGGTAAGATTAAAGCAGGGGACACTATGAGAATGATGGCTACAGGTGCCGAATTCAATGTCGTTGAGGTCGGCTATATGCGTGCCACATCTCTTGAAAAAACCGACTGTCTCTGCGCAGGCGAGGTTGGATATATTACTGCTTCAATTAAAACTGTAAGCGAGGCAAGAGTGGGCGATACCGTTACACTTGCCACGAATCCTGCCGAGGAAGCTTTACCCGGTTATCGTAAGGTTAATCCTATGGTATTCTGCGGAGTTTATCCTGCCGACGGTGCAGATTATGAACTGTCTCTTATACACATCTGACGCTGCCGACGATCTTACGCGTGT
>CALYNW010000086.1 GCA_945224895.1 uncultured Clostridia bacterium | reverse complement strand
CAAGGCTGGAGTTACCCGTGCTGGTCGCCGCATTTTACGGCTTTCGCCGTGGCGAGGTGCTGGGGCTGAAATGGGACGCCATTGATTTTGAGCGTGGCACAATTTCGGTCAAACGCACGGTAACGACAGTTTCTGTTGACGGAAAGCATAAGGAAATTGAACAGCAGTCGGCAAAAACAAAATCAAGCTTACGCACCCTTCCGCTTATCGGCAGCTTCCGTGACTACCATATGCAGGTGAAAGAGGCGCAGGAGCTGAAGAAGAAAAGCTGCGGCAACTGTTACAACTACCAATACGACGGCTTTGTGTTCGTGGATGAAATGGGCGAGCGTATGAGAGCGCAGTATCTTACCTGTGCTTTTCCTAAATTTTTGGAGAAACACGGATTGCGCCGTATGCGCTTTCACGATCTTCGGCATAGCTGTGCAAGCTTATTGCTTGCAAACGGCGTACCCCTTAAGCACATTCAGGAGTGGCTCGGGCACAGCGATTTTACCACGACGGCAAATATTTATGCGCACCTTGATTACAGTTCAAAAATCACTTCGGCACAGGCAATGGAAACAGGGCTTGCTTTGCCCGAAAGCGGCGATTTCGGAAGCCGATGGGAGGATGGCGAAACCCAGATTTAGGAGAGCAAAAAATGCGGTATGCTCTGACCACTTGTTTTTAGAAAACGACATAAGAAAAAAGCCTGCAATCGGCTTGATTACAGGCTTTTTCGGTGGCGGAGGGTAAGGGATTCGAACCCTTGGTCCGGTATGAGCCGGACAACTGATTTCGAGTCAGCCCCGTTATGACCACTTCGATAACCCTCCGTGTATATTCAATCCGCTTTTAACTCAAAAAATTTTTGGAGAGAAAAGCAGGAGAGAACACTGAAAAATATTCGATTTTTAATTTTGAAAACCCTTATAAATGGGGGATTTCCTGCGGACGAAACGACCAAGTCGCCGTAAAATTTCGAGTGCTGCACCTTCGACCACTCGGACAACTCTCCGTGTATGTGATTCCGCATTTCTTCCAAAAACTTTTGGAAAGAACTGACGGAAAGAACAACAAAATATTTAATTTTCGAACCGAAGAAAAGCCTGAAATTATGGGCTTTTTAAGCGGAGGAAACAGCCAACTCTTCAAAAAATTTCGAGTCAGCCCCGTTATGTCCTGTTGCGGTACCCAAAATTTTTTCGCTTTCGCAAAATTTTGACCGCTGCCACTCCTTTTTGTTCGCTTCATCTGCCACCGGCAGCGCTCACAAACGTCCCCACTTCGATACGTCTCCAAATACGCAAGTAATTTTACCATTTTATAAAGCTTTTGTCAATGTATTGAAAGAAAGAATATTTTATGATAGAATTATGTTATTACAAGCTTTGGAGAATTAAATATGGTTGCAATTATTGATTACGGTGCGGGTAACCTTTCAAGCGTCAAAAAGGCACTGGACTATCTTGGCGCCGAAAATGAAATCACACAGGATAGGGACAAAATCCTATCTGCCTCTCACGTTATTCTTCCGGGAGTAGGCTCCTTCGGAGATGCTATGGACTCTATGAGGGAGCGTGGTCTTGTTGACACGGTTAAGGAGGCGGCAATGACAAAGCCGTTTTTAGGCATTTGCTTAGGTCTGCAGCTTCTTTTTGAAGGCAGTGAAGAAAGTCCCGACACAGAGGGCTTAGGTATACTTAAGGGTAAAATTGTTTCAATCCCTAAGGATAAAGGACTGAAGGTTCCTCATATAGGCTGGAATTCTATCAATTTAAAACAGCAGGTTGGAATTTTCAGCAACATTGATGATGAAAGCTATTTTTACTTTGTTCATTCATTCTATCTCAAGGATGCTGACGAGGACGTCGTAGCCGCCACAACAGAATACGGTGTTACCATTCAATGTGCAGTTCAAAGGGACAACCTTTGCGCTACACAGTTTCACCCTGAAAAGAGCAGTAAGGCAGGCTTACAGATACTCAAAAGCTTTATCGGGGAGGGCAAATAATTATGTATGCTAAAAGAATTATCCCCTGCCTTGACGTAAAAAACGGCAGAGTTGTTAAGGGTGTTTCCTTTGTTGATTTGGTAGATGCAGGCGATCCTGTTGAATGTGCAAAGGCTTATGATAAGCAAGGCGCAGATGAGCTTGTACTTCTTGACATCACGGCTACCAACGAGGGCAGAAGCACTATGCTTGACGTTGTTAAAAGAGTTGCCGAAACGGTATTCATTCCGTTCACTGTAGGGGGTGGTATTAAAACCGTTGACGATTTTAAAGAGCTTCTCAGAGCAGGAGCTGACAAAATTTCAGTAAACTCTGCGGCTGTCAGAAATCCTGATTTGATTAACGAGGCAGCTTACAAATTCGGCTCTCAGTGTGTGGTTTGTGCCATTGACGCTAAAAGAACAGATAACGGCGGCTGGGAGGTTTACCTCAACGGCGGCAGAATACCCACAGGCATTGACGCTGTTGAATGGGCACGTGAGGCGGAAAGGCGTGGAGCAGGAGAAATTCTCCTAACCTCTATGGACTGCGACGGTCAGAAAACAGGATATGACATCGAACTGACAAGGGCAGTCAGTGAAAACGCAGGCATACCTGTTATTGCCTCAGGGGGAGCAGGCAAGGCAGAGCATTTTTACGACGCATTTACCGAGGGAAAGGCAGATGCAGTTTTAGCGGCAAGTTTGTTCCATTTTAACGAACTTCCTGTTCCCGAATTAAAAAAATACTTAAAAGAAAAAAATATTTCTGTAAGAATTTAATTTAGAAAGGAGAATTATTATGGCACTTGGTGCACTTTTCATTCTTGAAGTAGTTATTCTGTTTTCATTTATCATCACATCAATTTTTATGTTTCTTCCAAAAGGAGAAAATAAGATACATAAGATTTTCTTTGCACTGGCAGTAATGCTGGGAGTTCTTGTAACGGTAATGAATGCCACCTCCCTACCGTCAAATTTCACAGCACAGATTATCATTGCCTGGATGGGGCTTATTCCTGCGGCAATAGGAATTATAATCGCAGTTGCAAAGGGTAAACCGACTGTACCCTCAAAAATTCTTGCGATGCTGACAACAATAATCGGAGCAGTCGAATATCTGTTTTTGATGTAAAAAGTAAAATAACACAAAAGGACACACTATTGTGTCCTTTTTTTTGTACCGTTAATTATGAATTATTTACATATGTTTTCTTTGGTGCTATGATAAAATCAGAAAGGAAATTTAGATATGGACGAAGATCAATTATTTATGATGGAGCTTGATGAAGGACTGATCGGTTCAAGTGGCGGTTCGGGAGGCTTGTTCAAATCACCTATAGGTATTCTGACTGCATGTTCAATTCCATTTTTGGTATCAATGGTTTTTTTATCCGATATTCTTGATTTTGCGGTTGTCTGCTCTGTAATTTTTATCGGATTCTTAACCTACTTTTTGATTAACTTATCCGACAACAAAAAAGCTGTATTTACTGCAATTCTCATTATCGGTATACTATTATTGATAACGGCTGTAGTTCTGTCCTATAAATGCAACGATTTAATTCAAGAGGTACTATACAGACAATCGTTGGACCGTGAGTTTGAAAAACTAACCGGTCATCATTATGAATACTCTACATATCAAGATTCAAGTGATGTTGCTATTATGACGTTAATTTTTATGCTTTATCCCTTTTCATTAATTTATATCATACTATCTTCTATAAAGCTAATTATAAATTCAAAAGTCACTAAAAAGCAATAAAAAAGGACAGTCAAACGACTGTCCTTTCGTTTTTCACAGAAAAGCTTACTTAAGCTCAACCTTAGCGCCTGCTTCCTCAAGCTTAGCCTTGAGAGCCTCAGCGTCAGCTGTTGGCATTGCTTCCTTAATAGTTGAAGGAGCACCGTCAACGATTTCCTTAGCTTCCTTAAGGCCAAGACCTGTAGCCTCACGAACTGCCTTGATAACCTGAATCTTGTTTCCGCCAACCTCTGCGAGAACAACGTCAAACTCTGTCTTCTCGTCAGCTGCTGCTGCACCGCCCTCTGCCGGTGCTGCTACTGCTACTGCTGCTGCAGCGCTTACGCCGAATTCTTCTTCTACTGCTGATACGAGCTCTGAAAGCTCAAGAACTGTAAGAGTTTTAAGCTCTTCAACGATTGCTGTAACTTTTTCTGATGCCATTTTATTTTCCTCCGTTAAAAATATTTAAAATAAGTTGATTTTGATTTAATTATTCAGCTGTTTCTTCAGCCGGTGCTTCTGTCTCTGCAGGAGCCTCTTCTGCTGCCGGTGCTTCCTCAGCTACCGGTGCAGTCTCCTCTGCGGGAGCTTCCTCTGCTTTTTCTTCAGCAGGCTCGCAAGCCTCAACTCCGCCCTTGTCAACGATTGCCTGAACTGCACGGGCAAAAGCTGCGATAGGAGCATTGAATACGCTGCAAACTGTAGCAAGGAGAACTTCTCTTGATGGAAGCTTTGCAAGCGCAATAAGCTTTTCCATTGAGATAATCTCTCCGTCAAGATAACCGCTCTTAAGTGAGAAATTATCATGAGAGTCAGCGAACTTCTGAAGAATACGTGCTGATGCTACATAATCATCAGCTGATGTTGCGATAGCTGTTGTTCCCTCAAGAACAGACTCAATACCCTCAAGACCTGCGTCCTGAGCTGCTCTGCCGAGGATAGAGTTCTTAACTACAGTGTATTCAACGCCTGCTTCACGAAGCTCTCTACGAAGCTTTGTGTCGTCCTCAACATTGATACCCTTGTAATCAACAACTACACCTGCGCAAGAATTTTTGATTCTCTCTGAAAGGTCAGCAACCATCTGCTTTTTCTTTTCAAGAACTGCTGTACTTGGCATTTATTTTACCTCCATCATTATTTGCCGTATTTCTACGGACTTGAAGGCTGTTTAGCTAATAACAAAAAGTGCATCCCGAAAACCTCGGAATGCACGTAACAAACAAAATAACAAAGTTATCTGAATGTTCATTCCTCGGCAGGCGGTAAACTTACGCCGTATGGCACCTGCTGTCTTTGGCTGAACAGCGAATGTATTTTAACACAAGGACAAGTCCTTGTCAATACCTTATTAAAAATTACTCAGCTGTAGTAACAGTACCAACCTTGCTTGGGTTGATTTTGATTCCGGGACCCATTGTTGAAGCCACTGCTACTGACTTAATGTACTGACCCTTTGATGATGCCGGCTTAGCCTTGATGATAGCGTCAAGAAGAGCATTGAAGTTTTCAAGAAGCTTCTCAGTACCGAATGAAGCCTTACCGATTGGGCAGTGAATAATATTTGTTTTATCAAGACGGTACTCAATTTTACCTGCCTTAGCGTCCTGAACAGCCTTAGCAACGTCCATTGTAACTGTACCTGCCTTTGGTGAAGGCATAAGACCTCTTGGTCCGAGAACCTTACCGAGACGACCAACGAAGCCCATCATATCAGGAGATGCGATAG
>CALYNW010000085.1 GCA_945224895.1 uncultured Clostridia bacterium | reverse complement strand
ACGAGTATTTTAACGTAGAGTAAGGGCAATATCTGCCACGCTAAACCGTGGTTCGAATTATTACCGTTGCCCTAGGAGAAGATATATGAAAATAGATTTAAACAGTGACCTTGGCGAAAGCTTCGGTGCTTATAAAATAGGTAATGATGAGAATATAATTCCACTTATTACAAGTGCAAATATTGCCTGCGGATACCACGCAGGGGACCCGCTTGTAATGGATAAAACACTTTTGCTTTGTAAGGAAAACGGTACTTCTATCGGTGCACATCCGGGCTTTCCCGACCTTATGGGCTTTGGCAGACGTCAGCTTAACACATCACCTAAGGAGGTGGAGGCTTATGTCACGTATCAAATCGGCGCATTAGATGCCTTTTGCAGAAAATACGGACTGAGAATGAATCACGTAAAGCCTCACGGAGCACTTTACAATATGGCAGTTAAAAATGAAGATTACGCCATAGCAATAGTAAATGCTGTTAAAAATTTTGATAGTAGTATTAAGCTTCTTGCACCCTTTGGTTCGCAGATGATTATTCAGGCACAAAAACAAGGGCTTGATTTTGCCTGCGAGATTTTCGCAGACAGAGCCTATGAAAGCGACGGCAGTCTTGTTGCAAGGACTAAGGAAGGCGCAATGATTACAGATGAAAACATAGCCGTTGAAAGAGTTTTAACTATGATAACCGACGGCAGTGTTAAAGCCATTAACGGGGACATAATCAGCATAAAAGCCGACAGTGTTTGCGTTCACGGTGACGGTGCTAAGGCACTTGCCTTTGTTGAAAAACTGAGAACTGCTTTTGCCGAAAACGGAATTTATGTTGAGGCGATGTAGCTTATTGAAAAAAGGTTTGGATAATCTTCCAAACCTTTTTGTCATATTCTGTTGTTTTTCAGCTTTTTTATTTCTGTCCTTACAAGGAATACAGTCAGGATAAATGAAAGTATATCTGCTATCGGCTGAACAAATGAAAGACCGCTTATACCGAAAATTCTCGGCAGAGTAAATATTAACGGCAGGTAGAAAATACCCTGCCTTGCAAGTGCAAGAACCGTTGCTTTGTTTGAAATTTTCAGGGACTGCATAAGCATATTTGATGCAGTGCAAAAGCCTGTCACGGGCATTACAATACACTGATATCTAAGCGCCCTTGTGCCTATTTCAATAACCTCTCGGTCATCTCTGAAAACTGCGATAAGCTCAGGCGCAAAAATAAAGCCGATTACTGACATTAAAGTTATAATTACAGTCGTAATAACTGCCGTAAATTTGTATCCGTCATAAACCCTTTTATATTGCTTAGCACCGTTGTTGAAGCTGCAAACAGGCTGATATCCCTGACCATAGCCGATAACCACCGCCATTCCGAGAAACATAACTCTGTTAAAAACACTCATACCCGCAATAGCCGAATCACCAAATGGCTCACAGGCATGATTAAGTGAAACAGTTGCAAGAGTGCTGATGCCCTGCCTTGCAAGAGAGGGCAGTCCGTTTCTGCAAATTGACAAATAAATTTCCTTATTTGGCTTAAAGGCTTTAACGGAAATTCGGATATTTCCACCTTTAAATGTACCTATTACGAGAATAATAAATCCTGTAATCTGACTGATAACAGTTGCGATTGCCGCACCCTTAACTCCTAAATTGAATTTAAAAATAAAAAACGGGTCAAGGGCAATATTAAGCAGGCTTCCGCTGACAATTCCGAGCATGGAATATACGGCACTGCCCTGATATCTCAGATGGTTGTTAAGAATAAAGGAGCCTAAAATAAAAGGGGAGCCAAGCAGAATATATTTCAGATAATCTCCTGCAAGGTCAACCGTTGTTGCTGTTGCGCCAAGTATTTCGGCAAGACCTCTTGAAAAAAATATTCCTATAACGGCAAGGATTATTCCTGCTCCAAAGCCTGTGAATAATGCCACATTTGCGAATACAGATGCCTTTTCCTTGTCCTTTTCACCAAGGCAGGTGCTTATGTTTATACCGCTTCCGTTACCGAGGAAGAAGCCTACCGCCTGAAGCAGAGTCATAACTGAAAAAACAATACCTATTGATGCTACCGACGATGTGTCAATTTTTCCGACAAAATAGCTATCAGCCATATTGTAAACGGCTGATACAAGCATAGTTAAAATTGTAGGCATAGCCAAGGAGGATATAAGACCCTTTACAGGTTCATTTTTAAGTCTGTCATATTTGTCCTTGTATTTTTTTGACATTTTTTTACCTTCTAAATTCTTATATATACCGACATTTCATTTTCCCCTCTGTTGCCCCATTTGCAGTAGGGGATAAATTTTATTTCACATTCTTCACCTTCGGGTGATTTGTATTCGCTGTAAAGCGATGTGTCAACCCTTTCTCTTTTACCGTGAGCAATGATATACGGTTTATCGTATCTGAAATCAGGATTTTCGCAAAGTCTTAAAAGCTGAAGATTTTTGCCGTTGTCTGCCTCCTCGATGCAGTAAACCACAGGTCCTTTCATAACGGCAACCTTTCCGATGTTTTCCCTTACAAGATTAGAGCATTTAATCAATCTTATGGGAAAATCAAATTGTATATCAATCAAAGTGTCACTGTTAATTTTGATATAAGCATAGCCTTTTTTCTCGGTATAGGGCAGGGAAATGTCAAAGCCCTTGCAGGTGTCGGATATTCTTAATGCAAGAGTGAAATCTTTTTTACATTTTATATCAAAGGCTACCTTACCGCTGTCTGTGTAGTCTGAAATAATTTTTATATCAGCCTTGTCTGATTTTATTTCAGAGCCGATATAAAGATGAATAAAAATATTTTCATTGCTTTCGGTACAGCAGTATTCACCGATTGAAGAAATAAGACGTGCAAGATTAGGCGGACAACAGGCACAGCCAAACCATTTTTGCCTTACGGGCTTGACGTGGCTTTTGCGAGAATCCTTGTGGCAGGCTTCAGGCAAAACCTCAAGGGGATTAACGTAGAAAAAGGATTTTCCGTCCTCAGCCATACCGGAAAGGACTGTGTTGTAAAGGGCTCTTTCCATAACATTTGCGTATTTTGAGTCAGGCTCGATTTCAGCCATTCGCCTTGCAAAAAACATCAGTCCGATTGATGCACAGGTTTCACAGTATGCTAAATCATTTGGTAAATCGTAATCAAAGGTAAATGCTTCGCCGTCGACGGTTGAGCCGATACCGCCTGTGATATACAGCTTCTTATTTTCTATATTATCCCAAATGCTTTTGCAGGCGTTAAAAAGCCTGTCATCATTATAAGCCCTTGCTACGTCAGCCATACCGCTGTAGAGATATACACCTCTTACTGCGTGACCGACAGCCTCCTTTTGATTAACCGGCTGCGTATGTGCCTGATTGTAGAAATAATCATTGCTGTTGTCTTTCCTGTCATATCCTTTTTCAAGGTCAAAATAGTAGGGCTTTTTTCCTCTTTCGTTTATGAAGAATTTTGCCGTCTCAAGATATTTTCTTTTACCTGTTGCATTGTATAGCTTAACAAGTGCAAGCTCTGCTATCTCGTGACCGCCATAGCCTCTTTTACCGTTTTCGTTAAAGATATCGCATATCAGGTCTGCGAATTTGCAGGTTGCTTTTAACAGCTTATCATTACCTGTAGCATTATAAAAAGCAACCGCCGCCTCTGCAAGATGACCGAAGCAGTAAAGCTCGTGCTTATCCCTTAAATCAGTAAATATTTTATTTCTGTCATTTATTATATACAGAGTATCAAGATAACCGTTATCAAGCTGAGCAGAGCAAATAAGGTCGATACATTTTATTGCCTCATTAAAAAGAAATTCATCATAATGATTTTGCAGAGAATAGGCAACAGCCTCCAGCCATTTGTATATATCCGTATCATGAAAAACCCAGCCCTTAAATGATTTCTCATCTGAATTTTCGTCGTTATATTCCCATTTATCAACAGGGAAAACAGGAACATTTTTTCCTTCCCTGATATTTTTAACAGATTTTGATGCTTTTATAAAATTATCAATACATCTGCTTTTTTCAGCACCGTCAATTTCATCATTAAGAGCCTTGTACTGATAGGGAATAACCTCTTTTCTTACAAGCTCAATATAATTGTTCCAAAAGTTATCATTAATTTTAATGTTTTTTAATTCAATATGATTTGAAAAATTTTTACTTTCCATATTTTTCTCCGTAAAAAAATGTACCTAAAAATTAATTTAGGTACATTTTATCACAATTTTATTAAAATGTTAAGCGGCATAGCCTGAATTTGTAATTATTTCATTTATCTGCGCCATTTCCTTTTCGTTTTCTTCAATTCTTTCCATTTGTCTTTTTTCAAAGCCTTGACGTCTTTTTCTTTTTGCGCTTTTGCTTTCGGAGATATAAAGAAATATTCCTCCTACTGCGATAAGGCATACAAAATCAACGGTGAAAAGAATTCTCATCTGATTAGTTGTCAGAGCATCAAAAAGATTAAAAGATACCATTGTAACGATGAAGCCGACTGAAAGTGTTACTGCTGAAATAGCAACTGATGAAATTAATTTTTTTACTGTTTTGTTCATAAAAAATTCCTCCTTTTTTGTTACAATTACATTTTAACAGAAGGAATTTTTAATTCAATAGGTATAAAGGATGTAGTCCTTATAAACGGACTATTAGAACAAAAATTCTAATATTCTATTGCTTTTTTTAAAGCCTTTGCTGCTTTATCAAAATCCTTTTGGGAAATACCCGAGGGAGATATTACGAGGACTAACTCGTTATTTTCATATTTTTCGACAAAAACAGCCAAGCCGTTTTCTTCAAATACAGACAGGTCCTTTTCAAAATGACATTTCATTATTATCTGCAATGTGTTTTCACCTATTTCAATAAATGACTCTGGAAATTCTTTTTTTAACAGTCTTGAAAATTCCTTTGCTTTTGCTGAATAAAGCCTCCTGATTTTCCTTGTCTGTGAATTAATATGACCGTCTCTTATGTACTGGCAAAGAGCAATCTGCTCTGTTTTACTTGCTGTCTGTGCATATCTGTAGCAGTTTTCTCTGTATGCTTTTTCAAGCTCTTCAGTAAGTACCATAAAGCTTATTCTTATACCCGGCAAAAGCATGGCTGAAAAGGAGCCTATATAAATAATATTTCCCTTGCCCAAGGCGTATAGCGATGGTGTTGGCTTAACGTTATAAAGAAAGTCATTTTCGTAGTCGTCTTCGATAACAAGGGAATTATTTTTTACGGAATAGTTGATAAGCTCAAGGCGTCTTTTGATAGGCATAACGTCACCCCATCTTGTCATATGTGACGGCGAAACATAAATAATATCAGCGTCTTTATCTCTTGTGTGAACCTCAAAGCCGTTGTCTGCGAAAATTCCCATACCCTGCACAAAGCTTTTATCGGGAAAGGAAACAACCCTTTTGTCACGTAAAAGAGAGCAAAGCGCTTGAAGAAGCGGCTGAACTCCTGCGCCTGTCTCTTATACACATCTGACGCTGCCGACGATCTTACGCGTGTA
>CALYNW010000084.1 GCA_945224895.1 uncultured Clostridia bacterium | reverse complement strand
GGATAACGTCTGCCTCCGGATGAGCAGCCTGATATTCTCTTTGCTTCTTTGCAACGGTTGAGAAAAGATAGCTTGACTCAATCTTTAAAAAATTTTCGTTAATCTTCATATTTTAATCCTCCAAATTATTTATATCAATTTCACCGCTGAAAACATAGCTTGCAGGACCTGTCATAAATACACTGTCCTGCTCGTTACCGCTCCAGCTTATTTTTAAATCACCGCCTAAAAGGTGGATTGTTACGTCATTGTCGGCATAGTCGTTAAGTATTGCCGCAACGGCAGTTGCGCAGGAGCCTGTACCGCAGGCAAGGGTTTCGCCTGTGCCTCTTTCCCACACACGCATTTCAATATTTTTCCTGTCAATTACATAAGCAAATTCAGCATTCACCCTTTTCGGAAAAGCGGAATTATTTTCAAAAAGAGGACCGAAATGCTCAAGCTCAAATTCTCTCGGGCTTTTGTCAATAAACATAACCGCATGGGGATTGCCCATAGAAACGCAGGTCATATTAAATTTTCTGCCGTCAATTTCAATTTCCCTGTTAATTGTTTTTTCGCTGTCACTGACAACGGGAATTTCGTCGGATTTAAGTATAGGTGCGCCCATATCAACCCTGACGCCTTTTACGACATTATTTTCAATGGTGAGGGTGATATACTTGACCTTCCCCATTGATTCTATTGTGAATTTTTCTTTGTCTGTATAGCCCTTGTCGTAAACATAACGCGCAACGCATCTTATTGCATTTCCGCACATTTCGGCTCTTGAGCCGTCGGCATTATACATAACCATTTCAAAATCGGCTGAGGTGCCCTTTTTTATCAGTATCAAACCGTCACCGCCGATACCGAAATGGCGGTCGGAAAGCCTTTTAGCCGCTTCACCTTCATTTTCAACTATTTCTTCAAAACAGTCAATATATATATAATCGTTACCGCAGCCGTGCATTTTTGTGAATTTCATAAAATCATCCTTTAAAACGATAGGTCAAAAAATATGTAAATTACATAAAGTCGTTGATTATCTCCTGTGCAAGCTTAACAAGCTTTTTGCCTGTTTTCATGCTTTCGTTTTGGAGATATTTATGTGCTTGGGTTTCGGTCATATTCATTCTGGCCATAATGATAAGCTTAGCTTTTGAAATAATTTCAGCATCGTCATTATCACGTCTGGTAAATGCAGAGGTGCTGCTTGCGAGAATTGACACGGTGCTGATAAATTCATCTCTGTTTACGGGAAGGGGAAGATAAATAAGATTGCCCATATAGCTTTGGGTGCCGTTTTTCGACAATGCCACCACGTCAAAATTCGGCGGAAGATGCTCCGCAATATTGCCTGCGCTCATATCACTGAGCATTTCTGCGCAGACGATAACTCCATCTCTCATATCCTGAGAAATACTCAGAGCACTGGAGCCCATTGCGCAAACGCAGTAAACGTGGAGTCCTTCGCTTTCAAGCAATGAACGTAGTTTTAATGCGACATTCTTAACAGGGTATGCGATAATAATATCACGCATTATGTTTCTTCTCTTTCCTACACGATAGACTTGTTTCACATAAACCGTGTATATTATATCATATGCAATCATTAATATACAATATCAAATATTACAAAATTTTACGGTCCTTTGTTTGTATTTTTGATATTAACAGAAATTACGTCGTTTGGATAACGGGAGAAAATATATACAACAATCTTCCTCAGCTTTTGTACATTTTTAACAATTTACACATATTTTAAAAAAAATTAACTTTTTTTTGTAACAAACTAAACAAAAACCGCTTGATTAATTTACTTAAAGGTGATATTATGAAATCGTATTATAGGATATTATTATCCAAATCCCAAAAAGGAGATGAAGAAATGGCGAAGCTAAAAAAAGAATATGAGTTCCCTCTGTATATTTTCCACTCCGGAAAAAATTATAAGGCATATGAATTCTTCGGCTGTCATAGAATTAAAGGCAGTACATTTGCTTTCAGAGTTTGGGCTCCCCACGCTAAAGCCGTTTCGGTTGTAGGCGATTTCAACAGCTGGGACGAGCTTGAAAATAAGATGGAAAAGATTTCCGACGGTGTATGGGAGGCGGTCATAGACGGAATAGAAATTTATGATTGCTACAAATACGCTATCACTACAGCAAAGGGTAATGTGATTTTAAAGTCCGACCCATATGCCTTTCACGCCGAAACAAGACCGGGTACGGCATCAAAGGTCTATGAAACAGGCGGATATAAGTGGACAGATAAAAAATGGTATGCCGATACAAAAAAGGGTAATATCCTTGAACGTCCCGTAAATATTTACGAGATTCATTTCGGCTCATGGAAGCAGCACGAAAACGGTGACTTCCTTTCCTACAGGCAAATGGCGGATGAGCTTATTCCTTATGTTAAGGATATGGGATATACTCATATTGAAATGATGCCGATTATGGAATATCCCTTTGACGGCTCCTGGGGCTATCAGGTAACAGGATATTTCGCTCCGACGTCAAGATACGGTACTCCCGATGATTTGATGTATTTCATTGATATGTGTCACAAGGCAGGTATCGGCGTAATTCTTGACTGGGTGCCTGCTCATTTTCCAAAGGACGGCTACGGACTTTACGAATTTGACGGAGAGTGCACCTATGAATACTCCGACCTGAAAAAGGGTGAGCATAAGGAATGGGGTACAAGAGTATTTGACTACGGTAAGAACGAGGTTAAGTCATTCCTTATTTCCTCTGCTATGTATTGGGTGGATAAATTCCACTTTGACGGACTGAGAGTTGACGCTGTAGCGTCTATGCTTTATCTTGATTACGGCAGAGATGACGGTCAGTGGACTCCCAATAAAAACGGCGGAAGAGAAAATCTTGAGGCTGTTGAATTTTTCCAGGACCTTAGCAGAGCAATGTTTGCGGAGCATCCGCAGGTTATGATGATTGCCGAGGAGTCAACCGCTTGGCCTATGATTACAATGCCACCCGATTTAGGAGGCTTGGGCTTTAACTTTAAGTGGAATATGGGCTGGATGAATGATATGCTTCGTTACACATCTATGGACCCGTTGTTCAGAAAGGGAAACCATAGCTGTATAACCTTCAGCTTTTTCTACGCCTTCAGCGAAAACTTTATTTTGCCAATTAGCCACGATGAGGTTGTTCACGGAAAGGCAAGCCTGCTTAATAAAATGCCCGGCGATTACGATATGAAATTTGCAGGGCTTAGGCTTTTCCTTGCATATATGTTTGCACATCCCGGTAAAAAGCTTTTGTTTATGGGCAGTGAATTCGGTCAGTTCATTGAATGGAATTACAAGCAGGGACTTGACTGGGTACTCCTTGACTATGACAAGCATCAGAAGACCTTAGAGTTTACAAGGGAGCTTAATAAATTTTACAAAAATACTCCTGCTCTTTGGGAGGTTGATTACAGCTGGGAGGGCTTCCAGTGGATTTCAAATGAGGATAATGCAAATTCCATTATCGCTTTCAGACGAATTGACAAAAGCGGTAAGGAAATTATCGGTGTATTTAACTTTACTCCGAACAGCTTTAAGGAGTACAGAATCGGAGTTCCCGAGGAGGGCACCTATAAGGTTGTATTCGATACCTCTCTGGAAAAATACGGAGGAGAAAAGCCAAAGCTTTCAGGCACCTACAAGTCTAAAAAAGTGCCTATGCACGGACTTGACCAAAGCATCGGCTTGAAGCTAAACGGACTGTCGGCAATATATCTTCAAAAGACAGCAGGCAAGCCGAAAAGCAAGACCGCTTCAGGCAAAGCAGAAAGTAAGCCCGCAGATAAAGAGCTAAAAGAAGCTTCCGACAAAAAGGTAAGCGAAAAGAAGACAGAGAATGTTAAAAAAGTTCCTGCACCTAAAAATCAGAAGCAGACAAAAACAAACACAAGAAAAAAATAAGGAGAGAAAAATGGCACATAAAAATAAGATTGTTGCAATGCTGCTTGCAGGCGGTCAGGGAAGCCGTTTGGGCGTTCTTACAAAGAACATTGCAAAGCCTGCCGTACCTTACGGAGGCAATTACAGAATTATAGATTTTCCTCTTTCAAACTGTGTAAACAGCGGTATTTATACCGTAGGCGTACTTACACAGTATCAGCCGTTGGAGCTTAACGATTATCTCGGAAACGGTCAGCCATGGGACCTTGACCGTCAAAACGGCGGTATTCACATTCTTTCACCGTACGAGGCAATCGGCGGTGCTGAATGGTACAAGGGTACTGCAAACGCAATTTATCAAAATATTAACTTTATTGAGAAATACGATCCTGAGTATGTTGTTATTCTTTCAGGCGACCATATCTATAAAATGAATTATGCAAAGATGGTCGATTTCCACAAAAAGAACAATGCAGACTGCACCATTGCCGTTCTTGAGGTTCCGTGGGAGGAGGCTTCAAGATTCGGTATTCTTGCAACAGACGACGAGAACAAGATTTACGAGTTTGCAGAGAAGCCTGAAAAGCCTAAGAGCAATAAGGCATCTATGGGCGTTTATGTATTCAGCTGGGATAAGCTTAAAAAATATCTTATTCAGGATGAGAACACGGAAGGCTCTGCAAACGATTTCGGTAAAAACATTATTCCTACAATGCTTGATGCAGGAGAGAGAATGTTTGCCTTCCCGTTCAAGGGATATTGGAAGGATGTCGGAACCATTGACTCCCTGTGGGAGGCTAACCTTGATATAATCAATCCCAATGTTGACCTTGATTTGAGTGATAAGAGCTGGAGAATTTACTCCCGTAATCCTATGGCTCCGCCTCATTATATCGGCAAAAATGCAGTTGTTGAGAACTGCTCAATCAGTGAGGGCTGTGAAATCGAGGGAAATGTTGATTACAGCGTAGTATCCTCAAACGTAACCATTGAGGAGGACGCAGACGTTAGATACAGCGTAATTATGCCGGGCGCAGTTATCAAAAAGGGCGCAAAGGTTTATTACTCAATAGTTGCAGAAAATGCAGTTATTGAGGAGGATGCAAAGATAGGTGAAATTCCCGAGCTTCTTGAAAAGCCTGAGGAATGGGGAATTTCGGTAATCGGTGCAGGTGCTAAAATTACAAAGGGTAAAAACGTTGCCCCCGGGGTAATGGTTAAAGTCGGAGAGGAGGTATAAGCTATGAACGGAAAAACAGTTTTAGGCATTGTATTTGCTAATATTCACGAAGAGGCTTTGGACTCTCTTACAGCTATGAGAACAATGGGCTCGGTACCGTTTTGTTCACGCTTCAGGCTTATAGATTTTCCTCTTTCAAATATGGTTGAAAGCGGAGTTGCAAAAATAGGTGTTGTAACAAACGCAAATTTCCAGTCGCTTATGGATCATGTGGGAACAGGTAAGCCTTGGGATTTGAGCAGAAAGACAGACGGTCTTTATCTCCTGCCTCCGTTTTCAGTGGGCAGTGCTTCAATGTGGGGTAAAAAAATTTACGCAATCAACGGATATATAAATTAACTACATCAACTTTTGAAATGGCCTCTCTTAATATATCTTTATTTGGAATTGCAAAA
>CALYNW010000083.1 GCA_945224895.1 uncultured Clostridia bacterium | reverse complement strand
TGATAATTCATCACAACATCTGTACGCTGTCAGAGAATTGACAGCAAAATAGTGTGAATTTATAATATGATTAAGGTTAAAAAACTTTAAAAAAATAAGAAAGAGGAATTATTATGTTTTGCAGTAAGTGTGGTGCCAGCTTGTTGACAGTGCAATGTTTTGCAATGTTTGCGGAAATAAAGCAGATAATTCAAATTATGTCGTTCAAAGCATCAATTCAGACTATAATGCTAACGATATCGGAATACTATGTAGATACACAACAATATTAAGCCTTACTCTTAATAATTTAATATGATAAAACAGACTGCCTCACAAATTTTATGAGACAGTCTGTTTCTTTTCGGTGGAGTTGTCAATATACAAATTCTCAAAAATCCTGCATTTTTACATATTTTAAAACCATTCTGCGTATTAACATCAATTAGTCGTATCTCCATTTACAAACTTAAAATATTATGATATTATATTTGTGTATATCATGTAATATCGTTTAACAGATTAAATCAGGAAATGTAAAAGAAATTTCCGGCAGAAGATGTTGCATTTATTGAACGTTATGAGGTTTAATACCGATTAATAACAAAAATAAAAATATTGGGAGGATTTGGTTATGACCATTGAAAAGACTGCTGAAGGAAGTACACTGTGCTTGAATTTGATAGGAAGACTTGACACAACGACAGCTCCTCAGTTAGAAGCCGAAATAAGTCAAAATATAAACGGAATTACAGAGTTGTCAATGGATTTTTCCAAGCTGGAATACCTGTCATCGGCAGGGTTGCGTGTTCTGCTTTCGACACAAAAGATAATGAATAAGCAGGGAAATATGGTTCTTAAAAACGTAAATGATACGATTATGGAAGTATTTGAAATGACAGGATTTGTTGACATACTCACAATAGAATAATCATCATTTGAACGGAGAAAAGAGAGATGACTGTTTTCTTAAAGCTTGCAGTAATTGCAATATTTCCTGTTATTACATCAGTATTACTCTACATATTAGATAAAAAAACTGCCTTTGGAAAAATGAAGTATTTTCCTAAGCAGTTGATTATAGGTGTTGTTTTTGGAGTTTTGGCAATATGTGCAACGGAATTTGGCGTTAATGTTGACGGTGCAACCGTTAATGTTCGTGACAGTGCGCCCCTTTGTGCCGGTCTTATTTTCGGAGGACCTGCCGGCATCATTGCCGGTATAATCGGCGGTATTGAGCGTTGGTTTGCAGTATTGTGGGGTGCAGGTGAATATACACGTTTGGCTTGTTCGGTTTCAACTGTTCTCGCCGGTGTTATTGCGGCACTTCTGCGTAAATTTATGTTTGATAACAAAAAGCCGTCATGGTACTACGGTCTTGCTATCAGTATGATAATGGAAGTTATCCATATGCTGATGATTTTCCTGACAAATATGTCCGATGTCCATGTAGCATTCTCCTTTGTAAAGATTTGCTCCTTGCCGATGATAAGCATAAACGGTATCTCTGTTATGCTGTCAGTGCTTTTTATTTCTCTTATCGGCAGAAGAAGGCAGGAAGGTAAAAAGGATTTAAAAAATATATCTCAAACCTTTCAGCGCTGGCTGTTGGTATGTGTTGTTTTAGGATTTCTTTGCACAACAGTTTTCTCTTGGACACTTCAAACAAGGCTTTCCGAAAGTGATGCAGCAAGTATTATCAGCCTTAATATTGATGATGTTAGGCAGGATATTGTTGAGGCTTCCGACGAAAATCTTTTATCAATCACTCACAAAATAGCAGATGAAATTAATAATAGAGGAAACGTAAGCGATGAGGAGCTTTTGAGGTTAGGCGAAAAATATGACATCGCAGAGATAAATATTATTGATGAACGAGGAATAATCGTTGCATCAACCTTTCCCGATTTTCTTAACTACAATATGCGAGGTGGCAAGCAATCAGCCGAATTTCTTTCATTGCTTGAAAATTATAAAAAAGAATTTGTGCAGAGTTATCAGTCCACATCATCAAATTCGGAAATTATGCGTAAATATGCAGGTGTTGCACTTGATAGCGGTGGCTTTGTTCAGGTGGCTTATGATGCTGAACGCTTCCAAAGGGATATTGACGGTCAGGTTGTCGGAGCAACACACAACCGTCATGTCGGTGAAGACGGCGGTATCATCATTGCTGATGAAAACCAGCGAATAGTAAGCGGACAGTATTATGACGAGGGAAACAATCTTTCCTTAATAGGAATCAAGCTGGATACAGAAAAAACAGAGCAAGGCGAAATGTTTGTTTCAAAGGTTTACGGCGTTGAATGCTACTGTATGTATGTTATTTCCGAGGGATATTATATTATTGCGGCTTTGCCGTTAAGTGAAGCAGTATTTTCAAGGGATATTTCAGTATATGTAACGGTATTTATGGAGTTCGTCGTATTCGGAATGCTCTTTGTGCTTGTATATTTTTTGATTAAAAAATTGATTGTAGACAACATCGGAAAAATCAATATGCTTCTTTCAAAAATAACCAACGGTGATTTGAATGTAGTTGTTGATGTTCGTTCAAATGAAGAGTTTGCTTCTCTATCCGATGACATTAATTCAACCGTCGACACACTGAAGCGTTATATCGACGAGGCTGAGGCACGAATTGATAAGGAGCTTGAATTTGCAAAAGCTATACAGCATTCTGCCTTGCCAAGCATATTTCCGCCCTTCCCAAACAAAACGGAATTTGATATTTTCGCCACAATGGATACCGCAAAGGAGGTTGGCGGAGATTTTTACGATTTCTATTTTGTCGGTGATGATAGGTTAGCATTTTTGATTGCCGATGTTTCGGGTAAGGGTATTCCTGCCGCTATGTTTATGATGACTGCAAAAACCCTGCTGAAGGGCTTTGCAGAAGCAGGCAAAGACGTCGATGATGTGTTTACAAACGCAAATGAGAAGCTTTGTGAAAATAATGACGCAGCTATGTTTGTAACGGCTTGGATGGGTATTATTGATTTAAAAACAGGGCTTGTTGAATTTGCAAATGCCGGTCACAATCCTCCACTCGTTCGGCACAAGGACGGAAGCTTTGAATATCTGAAATCCCGTGCAGGCTTTGTATTGGCAGGAATGGAGGGAATTCGTTACAGAAAGAACAAATTAATGCTTAACCCCGGCGATGAAATATTCCTTTATACAGACGGTGTGACAGAGGCAACCGACGCAAACAACCGCTTGTACGGGGAAGACCGTTTGCTTGATTTTATGAACACACTAAACGGAGCACCGGCAGATTCGATTTGCAGAGCAGTAAAGGCAGATGTGGACAGCTTTGTCGGCGACGCACCGCAGTTTGATGATATAACTATGCTGTATTTTAGATATAACGGAGGAACATCTGATGAAAGAATTAATGATTGACGCAACCATTGAAAATATTGAAGCAGTCATAGCCTTTGTAAACGAACAGCTCGAAGCGTTTGATTGTCCTATTAAAAGTAAAACGCAGATTGATATTGCCATTGATGAGTTGTTTGGAAATATAGCACAATATGCCTACAATCCGGATGTGGGACCTGTTACGGTAAGAGTTGAGGTAACAGACAGTCCAATCACTGTCATCATCACATTTATTGATAACGGTGTTCCGTACGATCCGCTGAAAAAAGAAGACCCCAATATTACACTTTCGGCAGAGGAAAGAGAAATCGGCGGTCTCGGAATTTATTTGGTGAAGAAAAGTATGGATGATATTTCCTATGAATACAAGGACGGACAGAATATATTAACAATCAAAAAGAAAATATAGGATAATTCAAATGAATAATCTTTTCGCCAAAAGAGTATCTTTGTGATGTGAAATCCACGGAGAAACCCTTGAAATCCTTTATTTCACTTGATTAGGTAACAATAATGATAAATGAAGCGTTTTTATTTTCTTTAAATATACATAAAGAACAATTCCGAAAGGACGGTGCTCCGTATATTTCCCATCCCGTAGAAACGGCACTTATACTTGCACAAAACGGTGCCGACGATCTGCTGATATGTGCAGGGCTTCTGCATGACACCATTGAGGATGGGAGCGTATCGGAATATGAGCTGGCAGAAAAATTCCCCCCCGAGGTGGTTAAGCTTGTTATGCTGGACAGCGAGGATAAGTCTCAAAGCTGGGAAAATCGTAAGGAAGCTGTTTTGACATCCTTGCGTCAGTCAGACTCTCGGCAGTATAAAATGCTGATTTGTGCCGATAAGCTGAGCAATCTGCGCAGTATTGAAAAGCAGAAAAAACTGCTTGGAGATAATGTATGGGATATGTTTAAGCGACCTAAGGAGAAGCAGGAATGGTTTTATCGTGGGCTTGCTTCAGTGCTGGCTCCCATAGAAGATTTACCGATGTATTCAGAATTTACAGACTCTGTAAATAGAATTTTTAAAAAGGAAGGTATTGAATGATGGAAATTAATATTCGTCACGAAAACGGTGTAGCTTTAGTTTCCGTGAAAGGAAGCGTTACATCGACAAATGCAAAGGAATTTGAAGTTGCCGTTGCAGAAGAGCCAAAGGAAGACGGCGGTATAATTATTGATGCCGAAAGCCTTGATTACATATCAAGTGCTGGACTTCGTGTTATCCTTGCGGCAAAAAAACGCTGTAAAAGTCTTCCATTCAAGATAATTAACGTAAACTCAGAGGTTAAAAGCGTTTTAGATGTTACGGGATTTTCCGAAATTATGGATGTCAGTACAGCTGTACGCCAAATAAGTGTGGAGGGCTGTGATATTATCGGTGCGGGAGCCTGCGGCGAATGCTACCGTATAGACGATGAAACAATTATCAAGCTTTACTATCCAAAGGTCAGCAAGCAGGAAATCGAGAACGAAAAGGCTTTGTCCAAAAAAGCGTTTGTTATGGGTATTCCTACTGCCATTTCCTATGATATTGTTGAATCAGACGGCAGAACAGGCGTAATTTACGAGCTGATTAATTCAAAAACTCTGGGCGAGCTAATGCGAAGCGAGCCTGAAAATCTTGAAAAGTATATTGATATGTACGCCGATGTATGTCGTCAGGTCCATTCTGTTAAATGTGAAGACGGCTCTCTGCCTACATTCAAGGAAATTAACAGAGCGGATATTAAAAATGTTACAGGAATTACTGAGGAGGAAAGAGAGTATTTGCACCGCTTTCTCGACCTTGTCCCCGAATATCCCAACTGTATACACGGAGACCTCAATATAAATAATATTATGGTTCAAAACGGCGAATGCTGTTTGATAGATATGGGCGAATTCTCCACAGGAATACCTATGTTTGATATTTCCCGTATTCTGTTCTCAATGCAATTTGCTGCCGATGAGCAGGAGGAATATTATGCTTTCTATAAAATGCCTACAGCTACTGTAACGTATATTCTAAAGGCATTTTTAACAAGATATTTCGGATGTGAAACCTTGGAAGAAGCTGTAAAGCAAAATCCGGATACTGAATGGCTGTATCCGCTTGCGTGGTTTCGCTGTGTTACAAGTATGCTTAAGGGAGAGCGTTGGCCTGTTAAAAAACGAGAAATGG
>CALYNW010000082.1 GCA_945224895.1 uncultured Clostridia bacterium | reverse complement strand
ATACGAGATCATGCCTAGTCTCGTTGGCTCGGAGATGTGTATAAGAGACAGTTGCGTCAACAGGAACGATAACAGGAATTTCAGGATATTTTTTACAAACAATAAAGTCGTCAACACCGTGACCGGGAGCGGTATGAACACAGCCTGTACCGCTTTCAAGAGTAACATGGTCGCCCACGATAACAAGAGATGTACGGTCAATAAACGGATGCTGAGTTTTCATATATTCAAGCTCGGAGCCCCTGATTATTCCTACTGTTTCGTAGTCCTCTACACCCTTTTCTGCCATTGCAGACGGTGCAAGATCTGTTGCCATTACATAATATTCGTCACCTGCTTTGATTAGTGAATATTCAAAATCAGGTCCAACGCAGATAGCAACATTTGCAGGAAGTGTCCAAGTGGTTGTAGTCCAGATAACGAAATAGGTCTTATCCAAATCTGCACCCATAGCACTGAGCTTACCTAAATCGTCTGTTACCCTGAACTTTACATAAATTGAATGACAGGGGTCGTCTGCATATTCAATTTCTGCCTCTGCAAGAGCGGTATTACAATCGGGGCACCAGTAAACAGGCTTAAGTCCCTTATAGATATATCCCTTTGAAGCCATGCTTGCAAATACCTTAATTTGCTCCTCTTCAAATTCCTTCTGGAGGGTAATATAAGGATTATCCCACTCGCCGATAATGCCAAGTCTTTTAAAGGATTCACGCTGAACATCAACAAATCCCAAGGCGGTATCACGGCAAATTTTTCTCAGCTCAAGGTCTGAAATATTTGTTTCAGCACTGATGCCTGCCTTCTTTCTTGCGGCAAGCTCTGTAGGCAGTCCGTGAGTATCCCAGCCGGGAACATAGGGTGACTGAAAGCCTGTCATATTCTTATATCTTACGATAAAATCCTTTAAGGTTTTATTTAAAGAATGACCGATATGGATATCTCCGTTTGCATAGGGAGGTCCGTCGTGAAGAACAAACAGAGGCTTGCCCTCGTTGTTTTTCATCAGCTTTCTGTACTGGTCGTTTTCTTCCCAGCGGGCAAGAAATTCAGGCTCTCTTGCAGGAAGTCCTGCTCTCATGGGAAATTCGGTTTTTGGTAAATTTAAGGTTTCGTTATAATCCATTATATTTGCTCCTTAACAGGTTTATTTTTTCTTTTTGAAAAAGCCCTTGAATTTTGAAGGCTCATCATCCTCGTCATCATCGGGAGGGATAAGAGAAATTGTCTCGTCGGTGTTATGAGGGTCTTCTCTGTTTACGTTGAAATAGCTCTCAAAGGGCATTGCCTCGCTTTCAAATTCAGGCTCATCCTCAATTACGGGAATTGACGGAGCAGTGTCCTCAATAGGCGTAATCTCGTTGCTTGAAAAAGCGTTAATAGCGTTATCAACGTCCACAGGCTCTTCCTCGGGTTCATCAGGTATTTCTTCAAAATCCTCGGATTCCTTTGACTCGATTTCCTCAATTATCTCATCAATTTCTTTATCCTCTGATGGCTCTGCCTCTGTCTCTTCTTCGTCGGCAGGCTCCTCTACGGCTTCCTCCGAAGCGTCCTCGATTTCCCCTGCTTCAGTCTCGGCTTCATATGTATCTTCTGTAGACTCTGCCTCGGCAGGCTCCTCTGTTTTTTCATCAGACTGAGCATTTTGAATGTCTGTCATTTCATCAATATTGGAAATAAGAGAATTAAGCTCGCTTTCAATATTTGCGATATTCTGCTCCCCTTCGTCCTCAAAGTCCTTTGCTTCATCTAAAGCATTAAGCTTATCAAGCTGGCTTTCATAGAGGGCAATAAGATTTTCTTTAAAGCCCTTTGACTCGTTTCTGAGCTTATTTACAATCTCATCATAATATACCTTTTCAGCCTTGGCTTTGTCAATAATTTCCTTTGAAAGAGATTTTGCTTGGTCAAGCACATTCTGAGCGACAATCTTTGAACTGCTTATAGCCTCGTTTGCTTTCTTCTCGGCATCGGCAACAATCTCGTCTGCTGCCTTTTCCTTTTCATTTGTAAGCTCTGTGACATAATCTCTTGCAGAGCCGATAATCTTATCAGCCTTTTCCTTTGCGTCAACTACTGTTTTCTGAGCTGATGCGGCACTGTCGGAAATAGCCTTTTCTGCCTTTTCCTTAGCTTCGGTCAAAACCTGAGAAGCCATTTTCTGTGCAGTAATAAGGGCTGTTTTAATGGAATCCTCGTCTGCTCTGTATTCTTCAATTCGGTTGGCAAGGATTTCCATTTTTCTGTAAAGCTCTTTGTTTTCCGCATAAACTGCCTCATAGGACTCTATAACCTCTAAAAGAAGCTCGTTTACCTCTCCTCTGTCATAGCCGCCGCCTTCAACAGTTGATATCTTTCTTTCACGTATCTGACTTGGTGTAATCATTCTCATATCCTCCTGCCTGTAATTATCACGGTTATTTACATAAACATACCGTTATTTTCAAGTTCATCAATAAGGTCTCCCATAACGTCAACATTATAGGGAGTAATAATATATGTGCTGTTTGCAACACGCTTGATCTGACCGTTTCCTGCATAGGCAACACCGCTTAAAAAGTCAAGCAATCTGCGTGCTACGTCACGGTTGGTGCTTTCAAGATTTAAAACCACCGTTCTTCTTTCGTTAAGGTTATCGGCTATTGCGGCAGCCTCCTCGAAGCGCTCAGGCTTTACAAGCACAACCTGAAGCTGAGTGGTGGTGTGAATATTAACAACCTTATCGTTATCGTGACGTCTCATTCTCGGACGCTCTGAATATCTCTCTTCCTTTTCCTCTCGTTCACGTCTGGGGGCTCTGTCCCTAACAGGAGGGGCAAGTCCTATTGATGTACCGCTGTTGTCTTCCTCATAGAAATCGTCGAAATCATCCTCGTCGCTTTCGCTGACAATCTCTTTAATCTTGTCTAAAAATCCCATATTCGCCTCTCCTTAAAAATATTTTCTTGCTCCGAAAATGGCGGAGCCTACACGTACTATATTTGAACCGTTGGCAACGGCGGCTTCAAAATCACCGCTCATTCCCATTGATAGAATATCCATATTTACATTATCTATGTTTTTGCCTTTAATGTCAATGAAAGATTGATACATTGACGAAAAATAATCAGATATCTCTTTTTCACTGTCGCAAATTGGCGGAATTGTCATAAGTCCCGAAACCTTAACGGCTTCAAGCTCGGATATCTGATAAAGAAGCTCATCAAGCTGTTCAATATAAACACCGCTTTTTGAGTCCTCTTTACCGACATTGACCTCAACAAGCACCTTTGTTATAACTCCCTTATTAAGAGAAACACGGTTAATTTCTTTAGCTAAATGAAGGGAATCCACCGATTCAATCATATCAACCTCGCCAACAATCTGCTTAACCTTATTGGTCTGCAAATGACCGATTAGATGCTTCTCTACACCGTCAAGGTGAAGCTCATCCTTCTTACCTAAAAACTCCTGAACTCTGTTTTCACCGATTAAATCGGCACCCATATCAAGAACCCTGTTGATATAAACGCTTTCAACAGTTTTTGTAACAGCCATAAGTCTGACATCTTCAGGATTCCTGCCTGCCTTAATCGCAGATTCCTCTACTTTTTCTTTGATAGCCTTGTAGTTATCCTGAACAGACTGTAATCTTTTTTCATCAGGTATAAATTTTTCCATCGTACAGGTCCTTTCCTTGTGTAATTATCTGGTCATAAAGACGTATGCCGTCGCTGTTTTCAGGCTCATATTCAAATATGACATAGTCCTTAGTTGAATAAATTATATTGCCGTATCTCGCATTAACCTGATTAGCGGCAAGGGCATAAACCATTTTTTTGCCGTCTTCGTCAACGTGAATTGCAGATGACGGAACCTTAAAGCCTGTATATTCCTTAAGTCTTATTTCGATATTCTCAACCCTCATTGCAGATATAGAGGAGTCCATTGCCGAATTTCTTAAAACAAGCACAGTTTCCTTAACGCCCAAATCCACATCTGCACCACTGACAACGGTACAGTCAATTACATCGTCGCTGTCCTTTAGTGCAACGCTTAATTTATCACCGTTTTTTATACCCTTGATTTTATCGGCATCAACCTTACAGCAGAAATACCACTCGTAGGTTGTTATCATTTTGCCGAGATGATTTTGCTTTTCCGTTTTATAGCCCTGCTCAATAGCCTTATCAAGCTCCTCGGCAGTAAGCTCTGTCACCTTATTGTAATCAACCAAGCCCTCACAGCCATCCGTATATGACGAGAAAATTCCCGATTCATCGGTGCTGACATAGTCTGTAGGCTTACAGCTGTTCATATCAAGGGAGTTAATCTCCTTTTCAAGTCTTGACTTAACATCTGAAAAATCAATACTTTCGCCTATGATAATCTGACGTCGTGTCAGCTTATCGTTAAGACTTTTTGAACTGCTGTCAAGACCTCCCGCTGAATAGTCAGACGCCTGACGGATATAATCGTTTACGTCGCTCAAAATGTCCTTATCTATTGACGCAACGTCTGTTGCTATACCTGCCGACCTGCTTTCAAGGTCGATATAATAATCAAGACTGCTTTGAATGTCAAGGGCTGATGTATAGCTTTGAGCCTGCTGCTCAGAGCCGAAAACCATTGCAATATTACCGCCCTTTTTAACCTTTTCGCCGTCGTTTACGCAGGCAACGGTTACACCGCCTTTATCACTGTCAATAATATGCTCATCTCTTACAACATAGGCGGTTGCATCAACGGTTTCATACATAGTTGATGTAATTGCCGTAACTGTTTCAACATTTACATGGGTTGCTCCGTAGCACTGAGTAAAAATGTAAACGGCAATTATCAGAAGAACAACTGCAATAGGCAGAATATCTCTGAGCATTTTTTTAGAGCCTTTATTCACTTTTTTCTCTTGTGACTGTGCCATTTAAAAAATCCTCACACTGCTTTACAGCTTCTTTTACAGCATCCTCCCTATCCTCATCAAGAACAAGGTGAACTGCATTTTCTCTTCTTTTAAACCAAGTGATTTGCCTTTTGGCATAATGCCTTGTTTCCTTTTTCAGATTATCAAGCGCCTCATCAAGGGTAATTTCACCGTCTAAATAAGGCTTAAGCTCCTTATGACCTATTGCCTGAGCAGATGTTTTAACCGCCTTTGAAAGGCACTCCCTTGCCTCATCAACAATTCCCTGCTCAACCATTAAATCGACTCTCTTATTTATCCTGTCATATAGATTTTGCCTGTCCTTGTAATCAAGGACAAAATAAAGAAATTCATAAGGGCTTTTTTCTTTTTTTGAATTTATATTTTGCTGTGTTTTCGTTACTCCCGAGTAGTAAAGCTCAAGGGCACGTGCCACACGCTTTTTATTATTTTTATGAATATTCTCGGCAGATTCAGGATCGACTATTTTAAGCTCATTATAAAGCTCATCAACATCCTTTGACATCAGCTTAGCACGTAGCTCTTCATTAATCTGAACATCCTCAAAGGAAATGTTATCAACAAAGCTGTCAATAAAAAGTCCTGTTCCTGTCTCTTATACACATCTCCGAGCCAACGAGACTAGGCATGATCTAGTATGC
>CALYNW010000081.1 GCA_945224895.1 uncultured Clostridia bacterium | reverse complement strand
AGCAACCTGAACAACTGCCCACTGTCCGTAATCATTCAAATCGGGATGAAGTCCTCACTCACCTGTAGTAAACAGTGGGCCGAGCTCCTTTGCCGCCATAGCAAGAGACTTTTGAGCGTTAAGAGAACTTGAACCGAAGCTCATTGCCGAAAACATTATAGGTGTTTCAAGCATAACCTGCGGAGGCATTTTTGTTGTTGACTTGCCCTTTTTCTCAACCTCAAGCTTTTCGGGCTTACGTCCCAATATAGTCCTGATTTCCATTGGCTCACGGAGGGGATCAATAGACGGGTTCGTTACCTGTGATGCGTTAAGGAGGATTTTATCCCAATAGATAGGATAAGGCTTTGGATTACCCATTGCAGAAAGAAGCACCGAGCCTGTTTCTGCCTGACGGCATATTTCCTGCTGATACATAGGAGTCCAGTTAGCATTATCTCTGTAATCGCAAACATATTTTTCTATGCGAAGTGCACCTGTTGGACAGAGGTCAACGCATCTGTGGCAGGCAACACAATTTTGTGAATTTACACGAACTGTTTTTCCGTCGTCATCAAAAAAGTGACATTCATTTGAGCATTGTCTCACACAGCAACCGCAGTTAATACAAAGCTCCTTATCTCTGACAACGGTAAATTTTCTCGGAATATAATTTATCATCAGTCATTTTCCTCCTCTTCATCAAGCTCAAGAGGTATAAAAACAGGCTCTGCACCTGACACCGACCACACCTTTTCAGGGTCGGGACAGACTATTCTGATTGCAGATTCCTCTGAAGCAAAATATGCCCTATTGCCTTTAGTTGCGGCAGTAAGAGAACGAAGCTTAAGCCTGTCGTTAATAGCGAGAAGTCCTTTGTTTGAGCCGAGAATTACGGAGAAAGGACCGTTTACCAAAGCACCGCTGTAAATTGAGCGAAGATTTGTAAAATATTCTTTTCTTTCATCGTCCATTCTGTCAATCTCATCCCATTCGGGTGCAGTAAGCACATCTGCGGCAACCTCAATGGGAAGATTGTGATGACGTAAAAGATGGTCAAACAAATATGTGATAACCTCTGTATCGGTCTGCATTGTGCAGATATATCCAAACTGCTCAATATAACGGCGGTTCGCATCATATGACGATATTTCACCGTTATGAACTATTGACCAGTCAAGAATATTAAACGGATGAGAGCCTCCCCACCAGCCGGGAGTATTTGTAGGAAATCTTCCGTGAGCTGTCCAAATATACGCTTCGTACTGGTCAAGCATATAAAATTCTCCAACATCCTCAGGATATCCAACTGCCTTGAAGCAGCCCATATTCTTTCCGCTTGAGAATATATAGGCACCCTCAATTTCGTTATTTACCTTAGTTACGCACTGAGCAACATATTCCTGCTCGTCAAGTCTTGCATCCTTCATACGAACACGGTTTGCCTTGCCGAAATATCTCCAAATGTCAGGTCCCTTTTCTATGCTGGCAACCTGCTTTGTAGGAATTCTCTCAGCTACGTCAATATTAAAATGCCTGAACAAGAAGTCTTCACATTGCTTTCTTGCCTCAGTAGTGTCGAAAAACACATGAATTGCATACTGGTCCTTATGCTCGGGATAAATACCGTAAGCCGCAAAGCCACCGCCCAAGCCGTTTGACCTGTCGTGCATAAGTGCTATTGATTTTATAATTTCAGAGCCGTTTATTCTATTGCCCTTTCTGTCTATAATTGCGGCAATGGCACAGCCTGAAGGGATTCTGATTTCTCCCTCTTTTAACATATTCATCTCTCCTTAAAAGATAACAGACTTCATTTTCAAAAGTCATTAAAAAGAGTTGCATATATTCAATATGCTATCTAAATTTTACACCAACATATAGACAACAGTCAATTATACCGTTTAGAGAAAATAATATAGACTTTTACGATTTTTATGTATAATTTCACATAAAAATTAATATTTTTTACATATTTATACATATTTTGGTGAATATTAGTGTATATTTATTAATACTGCCATTTGTGGATTAATATGCAATAATGCCACGGAGCAGCTCCGTGGCATTCTCTGTTTTGATTATAGTTATGGCAATTAATCAAAGCCTTTGAGCATTATATATCGTCTTCACCCTGTAAAGCGTCGTAGCCGTGTTCTCCCGTACGAACCTTAACAACGTCCTCAACATCATATACAAAGATTTTACCGTCGCCGATATTTCCTGTATAAAGCACCTTACGGGCTGTATCAATAACGGTTGAAACAGGAACGGCAGAAACAACCATTTCAAGCTTCATTTTTGGATTTAGACTCATTTCCTCAATCTCAACGCCACGATATCTTCTGATGTGTCCCTTCTGAGTTCCGCAACCCATTACGTTTGTGACAGTCATACCTGTTACACCGATAGTATTCATCGACTCTTTGATTTCTTCAAACTTTGCAGGATTGAAAATCATAACTACCTTTGAAAGCTTTGCATCTGTATTTGTTGTATAGGTTTCAACAGGAACTGCCTTTTCAACTGAAACAGCAGGTGTTGCAGGAGCAGACGTTGCAGTGCTCATAACATCAGGAGTAAATCCGGGCTGCATAAAGTCAGCATATGCTGACGGAAGATTGTGCTCAGTTGCATCAAGACCTTTGATTTCCTCCTCAGCTGAAACACGAAGACCGATTGTTTTCTTGATAAGGGTAAATACGATAAGCATTGTTACTACAGTCCAAGCGGCAACTGCGGCAAATCCTACAAGCTGAATACCAAGCTGCTTGAAGCCACCGCCGTAGAAAAGTCCCTTGCCTACACCGTCCATACCGGTTGAGAAAAGACCAACGGCGATTGTTCCCCAAATACCGTTTACGCAGTGAACTGCAACAGCACCTACAGGGTCATCAACCTTAAGCTTCTTATCAATAACCTCAACTGCAACAACTACAAGGATACCTGAAACGGCACCGATAATCATTGAACCGAAGGCATCTACGCAGTCACAGGGAGCAGTGATTGCAACCAAGCCTGCAAGTGACGCATTAAGTGACATTGAAACATCAGGCTTACCGTCCTTAAACCATGTGAAAATCATTGTTACTACAGTAGCTACTGCAGGTGAAAGAGTTGTTGTTAAGAAAATTGATGCAAGAGAATCTGTTGATTTTGCAGCGGCACCATTGAATCCGTACCAGCCAAACCAGAGGATAAATACACCAAGTGCACCTAATGTAAGAGAGTGACCGGGGATTGCCTTTGCAACCTTTTTACCCGTTTTCTTATCTGTTTTGTACTTACCGATACGAGGTCCGAGCATTTCAGCACCGATAAATGCGGCAATACCTCCTACCATATGAATTGCCGTTGAGCCTGCAAAATCGTGGAAGCCTCTTACTGCGAGCCAACCGTTTGGATTCCAAATCCAACCTGCCTCAATAGGATAAACAACAGCCGAAATAACTGCCGAATATATACAGTAGGAAATAAACTTTGTACGCTCTGCCATAGCACCCGAAACGATTGTAGCCGCCGTAGCACAGAATACAAGGTTAAAAACGAAGCTGGACCAGTTTTCGGCATTGCCTGCGTAATCTGTAAGAAGTCCGAGTGTAGGCATGCCTACAAGACCGCCGAGGCATTCCTCGCCCATCATCAGACCGAAGCCTAAAACAATGAACATTACAGCACCGATACAGAAATCCATAAGGTTTTTCATAATAATATTGCCTGCATTCTTGGCTCTGGTAAAGCCTGTCTCTACCATAGCAAATCCGCATTGCATAAAGAATACAAGCGCCGCACCTATAAGAAACCATATGGCAAAGGCTTCGCCGTCTACGATTTCCAAAATTGATTCAATACCCATAAAATTCTCCTCCTTTAGATAATGACAGATACATTAAAATTTTTTAATATCTGAAAAATAGGTATGAAAAAAGGGCACCCGTATTACTACGGACACCCCTTTGTGTCGGTTGATTAAGTTAAGCCGACTCCGGCAAAGCCATTGCCGGCTTAACAAAATGGCATAAAGCCATAAGAGAGGGTTCGTTTGCGACCGCTGCCGGTGGCAGATGAAGGGAGCAATAAGAACTTAGTAGCGGTCTAAATTTTGGAGTGTGCTTCAGCATACGAACAAAATTTAGGGCACCGCCCTGCGTTTTCGTTTGCGACAACACGTGTCTATGACTATATACAGTTAGGAACAAAAACTTAACATCGGTCTAAATTTTGGAGTGTGCTTTAGCATACGAACAAAATTTAGGGCACCGCCCTGCGTTTTCGTTTGCGACCGCTTTAATTAAAGAACACATCTTAAGCCATTTAATGCGGGCGTCCAATGTTCGCCCCTACAGTAGTCGCTTACAGATACATCTATAAATATAAGCGACCATACTCCCATTCGGTACAAAATATATTAATACTCTAACGGTATTAATAATTAACCATATACTTGTCGATTTCCCACTGAGACACCCTTGTTCTGTAGTCGTCCCACTCAGCCTTCTTACCTTCTGTGTAAGCGTTGAATACATGGTCGCCCACTGTTTCTTTAACGAACGGGTCAGCCTCAGATGCTTTGATAGCTTCCTCAAGTGAACCGGGGAGACACTCAATGCCTTTTTCCTCAAGCTCCTCTGCTGAGAGGTCAAATACGTTGTAATCAACAGCAGGAGCAGGCTCAAGACCTCTCTTGATACCGTCAAGACCTGCTGCAAGGCAGAGTGCCATTTCAAGATATGGGTTACAGGTCGGGTCAGGACAACGAAGCTCTACACGTGTACCCATTCCTCTTGATGCAGGAATACGAACAAGACAGGAACGGTTTGAAGCAGACCAAACAATATAGGTAGGAGCTTCATATCCCGGAACAAGTCTCTTATATGAGTTTACGGTTGGGTTTGAATAAACTGCAATACCCTTAACGTGTTCAAGAACACCTGCAATAAAGCTATAAGCAACCTTGCTGAGACCGTCCGGACTTTCAGGGTCATAAAATGCGTTTACAACCTTTCCGTTTTCGTCAGTAGTTGTAAGTGACATATTTGTGTGCATACCTGAACCGTTAATACCGTAAATCGGCTTTGGCATAAATGTAGCATGGAGACCGTGCTTTGTAGCATAAGTCTTAACTACGTGCTTAAATGTCATTACTCTGTCAGCAGTTGTCATAACCTCGTCAAACTTGAAGTCAATTTCGTGCTGACCTTCTGCTACCTCGTGGTGAGAAGCCTCGATTGTATAGCCCATTTCCTCAAGAGCAAGGCAGATATCACGACGGCAGTTTTCACCGTGGTCGATTGGGTTAAGGTCAAAGTAACCGCCCTCGTCACCTGTGGTTGTGGTTGGGTTGCCGTCCTCATCAAGCTTAAAGAGGAAGAATTCGCACTCAGGACCTACATTGAATGTGTAGCCCATTTCAGCAGCCTCGTCAATAACCTTCTGAAGTACATTTCTCGGATCACCGAGGAACGGTGTTTTATTATCTGCACAGTAAACAGAGCAGATAAGACGTGCTGTCTGAGCGTTCTGGTGCTTTCTCCAAGGGAAAATTGTCCATGTATCAAAATCAGGATGAAGATACATATCAGACTCATTAATTCTAACAAAGCCGTCGATTGACGAGCCGTCAAACATACACTCATTATCAAGTGCTTTTTCAAGCTGTGAGCTTGTGATTGCGACATTCTTCATAATAC
>CALYNW010000080.1 GCA_945224895.1 uncultured Clostridia bacterium | reverse complement strand
TGCCTGACCCTGCTTTGCTCCTCCTTTGTGGGAGCGGCTGTGGCAATAGGCATATTCTTATAAACCTGCATAGAATCGGCACAGATTATTTCTCCGTTTACCGCCCTTGCAATTTCAATACCCAAGGAGGTTTTGCCTGAGGCGGTAGGTCCTGCAACAACTATAATTTTGTTATCCATATTAAACTCTGCCGAACTGCTTTTCAATATCGTATTTTGAGATTTTTATAAATACAGGTCTGCCGTGGGGACAAAATCTTATTTCAGGCATGGAAAGCAGCTTTTTAACAAACAGCTCCTGCTCCTCTCTTGAAGTATAATCCCCCGCCTTAACGGCACCCCTGCAGGAGGCGGAATGATATATCCAGTCGATTTTATCAGGGACAATATCAGTTTTATGCTCCATAAGCTTTTGCGCAATTTCAAGAATTAAATCCTTAACATCGCTGTCGCCCACAAGGGAAGGCACCGCCCTGACTATTACGGAGCTTTCGCCAAACTCCTCAACCTCAAAGCCGCATTTTCTCACAAGGTCAATATTTTCCGAGAATTCGGAAAACTCCTCTTTTGTAAGATTAACTGCCTCAGGACTTAAAAGCATCTGTGTTTCCACAGTATCCTGTGACTTAAACTTTTCAAAGTTCATTCTTTCGTGGGCGGCATGCTTATCAATAAAGTAAAGCTCTTTACCGATTTCAACAATCAAATATGTCTTAAAGGCTTCGCCTATCAGGATAAAGTCTTCGACCGGCTTTTCATCATTTATAACAGGGGTTTCGACTGCTTCGCTGACAGGTGTGTTTTCCTCAAATTCAATATCAATATCACTGAAAGGCTTTTTTACCTTTTCGTTATTATTTTTTATTTCCTCTGCTTTTTCATAAACCTGACGGCTTGAATTAAGGCTCTGATTAAATTCAACCGAGGTCATCGACCTAAAGGTCTGCTGAACAGGTGGCTCCTCCTTCTTTTTGAAAAAATCAAGCCTTGCGGAATAAGTCTGTTCCTTTCGTTCAGGCACCTTTACGGAGGAATAGATATCCTCAAGTGTGGGAGAAAAATCGGCTTCCTTAACCGTCCTGTCAGCCTCAACGGCGGTTTTTACGCCGTAATAAATCAAATCAAAAATAGGCTTTTCGTTGGCAAAGCGCACCTCTATTTTTGCGGGATGAACATTTACATCAACCTGTGATGGATTGATTTCAACATTCAGCACGCACATAGGAAAACGCCCAACCATAATCGAATTTTTATAAGCCTGCTCAAGTGCCGCCATTGCTGTTGCGGATTTAACAAGTCTTTCATTAATAAAGAAAAACTGCATTGCTCTGCTTTTTCTTGAGGCGGTAGGCTTTGATACATAGCCTGACACCCTCATATTTTCATAGGAATAATCAACAGGTATTAAGCCGTCGCTGACCTCTTTTCCGAAAACAGAATAAATTGCAGATTTTAAATCGCCGTTTCCCGAGGTAATAAGAGTCTGCTTACCGTCACGGATAAATCTGAAAGAAATCTCAGGGTGGGATATTGCCATTCTGTCAACAACACCGGCAACGGAATTTCCCTCGGTTACATCCTTTTTGAGAAATTTCATTCTTGCAGGAGTGTTAAAGAAAATATCTCTGACAACTATTGTCGTACCCTTTGGACAGCCTGCATCATCAATAGAGATTTCTTCACCGCCTACTATTTCATATCTTGTGCCGATATTTTCATTTTCGCCCTTTGTAAGAAGCTCAACCTTTGCAACAGCTCCGATAGAAGCCATTGCTTCACCTCTGAAGCCCAATGTTCCGATAGCATCTAAATCCTCTTTTACCGAAATCTTACTTGTTGCGTGGGGGACAAAAACCTTTTTAACCTGACTGCGTTCAATTCCGCAGCCGTCATCGGTTATTCTGATATATGTTGAGCCGCCGTTTTGAATTTCAACGGTGATATTTTTAGCATTTGCGTCAATGGAATTTTCAATCATTTCCTTAACGATTGATGAAGGACGCTCCACGACCTCGACTGCTGCTAAAAGCTGATATCTTTCCTTTGGAACAACATTTATCTCAGGCACGTGGAGCCACTCCTTTCATCAAAATTTTTTGCTATTTATTCTAACTCAATAGCCTTTTTCTTTAAATCATAAAGAGTTTGCATTGCTTCGATAGGAGTAAGCGTATTAACATCAACTGTTTTTAAAATCTCAAGTATTTCGTCCTTACCCTTAGCGGTAAAGTTATACTGAATATCGCTTTCTTCCTCCTCGATAATGCTGTCCTCTGCTTTAAATTCGATTTTGACAGCGTTCCTTTCAAGCTCCTTAAGAATTACCTTTGCACGCTTAACAACAGTATCGGGAACACCTGCAAGCTTTGCAACCTCAATACCGAAGCTTTGGTCGGCTCCGCCACGTACAATTCTGCGGAGAAAGGTTATATCGTCTCCTCTTTTCTTAACGGCGATTGAATAATTCTTAACGCCGTCAAGCATACCCTCCATATCGGTAAGCTCGTGATAATGGGTAGCAAACAAAGCCTTTGCACCGAGGGTTTTCTTTTTGCAGACATATTCAAGGACTGCCCTTGCAATGCTCATACCGTCAAAGGTGGATGTTCCTCTGCCGATTTCATCAAGAATAATTAGTGATGAAGATGTCGCATTTTTAAGAATTGTGGAAACCTCGTTCATCTCAACCATAAAGGTAGACTGACCTGTGGCAAGGTCATCGCTGGCACCTACTCTTGTAAATATTGCATCAACTATACCAAGCCTTGCACTTCTTGCAGGAACAAAGGAGCCTATCTGGGCAAGAAGTGAAATAAGAGCAATCTGCCTCATATATGTGGATTTACCTGCCATATTCGGTCCTGTTATGATTGCACATCTGTTTTCATCAGTATCAAGAAGCGTATCGTTAGGAACAAAGGGAGCACCGTCAAGTAGGGCTTCAACAACAGGGTGTCTGCCGTCCTTAATATCAATAACGCCGTCATTTGAAATTACCGGGCAGGTGTAGTTATTATTAACGGCAACCTGAGCAAGAGATGCAATAGCATCAAGGGTTGCAATACTCTTTGCCGTCATTTGAAGTCTGCTAAGCTCGGCAGAAACCGTTTCTCTGACAGAGCAGAGAAGCTCATATTCGAGCCCTACGCTTCTGTCCTTAGCACCGATTATTCTGCCCTCTAAATCCTTAAGCTCTTGAGTTATATATCTTTCACAGTTTGTAAGTGTCTGCTTTCTGATATACGTATCAGGCACCATATCCTTGTAGGAATTTGTTACCTCAATATAGTAGCCAAAAACCTTGTTGTAGCCTACTCTTAATTTTGGAATACCTGTTTTTTCTCTCTGCTCATTTTCTATTGAGACAATTATTCCCGCACCGTCAGTCATTATGGCTTTAAGCTCATCAAGCTCACTGTTAAAGCCCTCTTTTATCATTCCGCCCTCACGTACCGTAAACGGCGGCTCATCAACTATTGCTTTATCAATAAGCTCTCTGACATCCTCAAGCAAATCAATACCACTGTAAATTTCTTTAAGCATAGCACAGGAGAAATTTTCAAGTGCCGATTTAACGGCAGGCAATCTCTCAATAGTCGCTTGAAGTGATTTAAGCTCCTTGGCATTTGCGGTGCCGTAGACAATTCTTGTCATCAGCCTTTCAATATCGCTGACGCCTATCAAAGCCTCTCTGACGCTGTCACGCATCATAGGATTGTCAACAAGCTCTCCGACTGCATTCTGCCTTTTGGTTATTCTTGCCACAGACATAAGCGGTCTTTCAAGCCACGCTCTGATTGTTCGCTTTCCCATTGCGGTTTTTGTCTTATCAATAACCCACAATAGAGAGTGTCTTTTATCGCCTGTCATCATTGACCTTGTAAGCTCAAGGTTTCGTCTTGCACTTATATCAAGGTTCATATACTGTTCTTCGTCATAATATTCAATTTCCGACGGAGCTTCAATTTCAGTCTTTCTCTGAGTTTCCTTAAGATAAGAAATTACCGCTCCTAAAGCACTGACAGCCGATTTACTGTGACCGATTCCAAGGGAGGAAATCTCCTCCTTCTTCAGCGTTTCCATAACCACGTTTGCGGCATTTGAAAAATCAAATTTTTCGTCATCAAGAACCTCAACGCCTGCTTCAATCCTCTTTGCAAAACTCTCAAGCTTATCATAGTCAAGTGCCTTGGAATTTAAAAGAATTTCCTTTGGAGAATATGTTGAAAGCTGGTTAAGAAGCTTACTCTGAACATCGTCGCCGTCGATAACGGTTATATGAAATTCACCTGTTGAAACATCTGCAAAGCAAACGCCTGTTTCCTTATCTCCCGCATAAACACAGCAGAGATAATTATTAACACCGTCCTCAAGCATACTGCTTTCAATAACAGTACCGGGGGTGATGATTCTTATGACATCTCTTTTAACAATACCCTTTGCACTTGCAGGGTCCTCCATTTGCTCGCATATTGCAACCTTATAGCCTCTTGAAACAAGCTTGGCAATATAGCTGTCGGCACTGTGAAATGGAACACCGCACATAGGAGCTCTTTCTCCCTGACCGCAATCCCTACCTGTAAGCACAAGGTCCAGCTCCTGAGAAGCAACTTGGGCATCATCAAAAAACATCTCATAAAAATCACCAAGGCGGAAGAACAGAATTGCATCCGGATAATCGGTTTTGATGTTAAAATACTGCACCATCATAGGCGACAGCTTAGATTCCTTACTGCTCATTGTTCTTCCTCCTTTTGATTTCAAAAAAATAAATTGAATTTAACTAATTAGGTAAAATTCTCTTAACAAGGCAAATGCCGTGAAGCTGTACTGCAACCGACATTTAACACAGTGAAAGGGATTTTAACAATTAGTGACATCCACCGCAGGTACAGCAATCATGTGTACAGTTATCCTGAGGGAGCTCGCAGGTCTCTGCATCCTGTCCGTCAAAGAAAAGTCCAATCATACCGCTGATGTACTGTGCCATCTGCTCCATTTCGGAAGCAGCGGCAGAATACTTCTGCATATTTTCATTTTCCATAATCTCGCCGTAAAGCTTCTGATAATCCTGCTGAAGCTCACCGATTCTCTCCTGTGAAGCCTCTTCACCCTTTTCAGCCTCCTGCTGATACTTAAGGGAGATAAGCTGAAGCTCCTGCATCATCTGCTGGATTGATTCGTCAGCGTCATTTGCCTTTGCAGCAGCCTGAAGTGCAATAAAACGCTCGTCCTTCTGAATTTCTTTGCCTAATTCTCTGAGTGCTGATTCAATACTCATAATTGTTTCTCCTTTACTAATTCGCCTCTCATAACAAAAGTCAGAGGCTCTGTTACTTTAATGCTTTGAAAGGTGCCGATAAGGCTTTCGTCACCCTCAAATTCTATAATCAAATTACCGTCGTTTCTGGCGGCAATGTAATTATCACCTAATTTACCTTTTCCGTAAACGTAGCACTTGTAGGTTATGCCCTTATGCAGTGCCATTTGCTCGGCACTTATTTTCTCCTGCAAGTCGGTAAGCTCCTTAAACCACCTTGATTTTTCCTCGGCAGGAACAGGATCGTCCATTTCAGCCGCAGGAGTACCCTTTCTCGGGGAATAGATAAAGGTGAACAAAGATGTTGCCTTTACCTCCTCAACAAGGGATAGGGTTTCCTTGAAATCCTCATAGGTTT
>CALYNW010000079.1 GCA_945224895.1 uncultured Clostridia bacterium | reverse complement strand
CATCTGTTGAGTTTTCCGAAGGATTGAATGTTCTCACAGGTGAGACAGTCGCAGGTAAATCTATTGTTGTTGATTCTATTAACGCAATTCTCGGCGAAAGAACATCAAGAGAGCTTGTTCGTCACGGTGCAGAAAGTGGCTTTGTCAGTGCATATTTTGAGGATATTTCCGATAATGTCACAGAGAAACTGAAGGAACTTGACTTTGATACAGAGAATGATAACAGTCTTTTGCTTACAAGAAGAATAAGCACAAGCGGTAAATCCGTATGTAAAATTAACGGAAAGACTGCAACAGTTTCCATGCTAAAGGAAATAGGCGGTATGCTTGTTAATATTCACGGTCAGCACGACAGTCAGCAGCTGCTTAATCCCGATTTGCAGTATCAGTACATAGATATGCTTTTGTATGATAAGAGCATTTTAGAGGATTACAGGGCGACATTTAGGGAATTGACATCTGTTCACAAAAAGCTGAAAAGACTCAAAAATGTTGAAACAGATAAGGAAAGGGAGCTTGAGCTTCTTGATTATCAGATAAACGAGCTTGAACAGGCTGATATAAAGCCTGGTGAAAGAGAAAAACTTTTAAAGAAAAAAGCCCTTGCTTCTAAAAGCGAAGCATTAACAACTGCTCTCAATAATGTTTTGTTAATTATTAACGGTGACGAAAACAACGACGGTGTCCAAACTGCCATAGGCGGTGCATATAAGGAAATATCAAGCTTTGATGAGGCTAAATCCGCTTCGGATATTCTTTTGGATATTGACGATAGTCTTGAAGGTGTAAAGGATAACATTGAATCTCTTTTAAATAAAATAGATTTTTCTCCCAATGAGCTTGAAGGAATTGAAGAAAGACTTAACCTTTTCTATGAGTTTTCTTCAAAATACGGAAATACGGAAGAAGAAATGCTTGATTTTCTTGAAAAAGCAAAGGATAAAAAGAATTCAATTTTATTTGCCGATAAAGAAATTGAAAGGTTAAACAGTGAATATGATTTACTGCTTTCAAAAACCATTAAGCTTGCCGACAGATTATCAGAGAAAAGAAAAGAAACAGCTAATGATTTTGAGGCTAAAGTAAAAAGTGAGCTTGAATTTCTTGATATGCCTAAGCTTAAATTTGTCGTTAATTTTGAAAAGGGCAGATTAGCGTCGACAGGCTATGATAATATAGAATTTCTTATTTCAACAAATCCCGGTGAACCGCCTAAGCCTCTGTCAAAAATTGCCTCAGGCGGTGAGCTTTCAAGAATAATGCTTGCAATTAAGAATATTATAGCGTACAATGATACAATCAGCACTTTGATATTTGACGAAATTGATACAGGTGTCAGCGGCAGAGCAAGTCAAAAAATCGGTTTAAAGCTTAAGTCTGTGGCAAAAAACACACAGGTAATCTGCGTTACTCATTCTGCTCAGATAGCCTCAAATGCACATCAGCATTTTCTTATCAGTAAAAAATTTGAAAATGACAGTACCTATACAAGCGTTAATGCTCTTGACTTTGACGGCAGAGTAAATGAGCTTGCAAGAATTATGGGCGGTCTCGAAATAACCGATACACTTCTCAACAGTGCAAAGGAATTGCTTACAAACAATATGGAGGATATATAAATGGGAGTTTATGAAGAATTACAGGAAAGAGGGCTAATTGCTCAGGTAACAAACGAGGAAGAAATAAGAGAAATGGTAAATGCCGGAAAAGCAGTATTTTATATTGGCTTTGACTGTACGGCTGACAGCCTTACTGCAGGTCATTTTATGGCTCTTACTCTTATGAAGCGTTTGCAGATGGCCGGTAATAAGCCTATAGCACTTATCGGCGGCGGTACAACTATGATAGGAGACCCCTCAGGCAGAACAGATATGAGAAAGATGCTTACTTTAGAGGACATTAATCATAATGCGGCTTGCTTTAAGCGCCAAATGGAGAACTTTATTGATTTTTCTGACGGCAAGGCTTTGATGATAAATAATGCCGACTGGCTTTTAAATCTTAATTATGTTGAACTGCTCAGAGAGGTCGGAGCCTGCTTTTCTGTAAATAATATGCTTCGTGCCGAATGCTACAAGCAGAGAATGGAAAAGGGACTTTCTTTCCTTGAATTTAACTATATGATTATGCAGTCCTATGACTTTTATCATCTTTTTAAAAATTATAACTGTAATATGCAGTTTGGCGGTGATGACCAGTGGAGCAATATGCTGGGCGGTACTGAGCTTATCAGAAGAAAGCTTGGTAAGGATGCTCATGCAATGACAATTACACTGCTTACCGATTCACAGGGAAATAAAATGGGCAAGACCGCAGGCAATGCTGTATGGCTTGACCCTGAAAAAACCTCACCATATGACTTCTATCAATACTGGAGAAATGTAGGCGATTTAGATGTTATCAAATGTATGAAAATGCTTACCTTTATTCCTATGGAGCAGATTAACGAGTATGCAAAATTAGAGGGTGCAGAGCTTAACAAGGCTAAAGAGGTTCTTGCATTTGAGCTTACAAAAATGGTTCACGGCGAAGAAGAAGCAACAAAGGCTCAGAATGCGGCAAGAGCACTTTTTGCAGGCGGAAGCGATAACTCTAATATGCCTGAAACAGTATTGACTGATGATGATTTCACTGACGGAGAAATAGCTGTTGTTGATATGATGATTAAAGCAGGTATGATTAAATCTAAGGGAGAGGGCAGACGTCTTATTACACAGGGCGGTGTCAGCGTAAATGATGAAAAAATTACCGACGGCTTTGCTTCTCTCAAAGCATCGGATTTTGATAATGAGGTAATCATCAAAAAAGGTAAAAAAGTATTCCATAAATTTTCAAAATAATAAATATATCAAAGAGTTCAGCATTACCTGAGCTCTTTAATTTTTGCTTGTATTTTAATTTAATATCTCTTGAAGAAGAGTATGTTCTCTGTTATAATAGACATAATATTTTAAAGGTGAAAAATATGGAAGATATTAAGAATAAAATTGAAGAACTCAGAAATACATTAAGGTACCATTCAGACAGATATTATAATGACGACGCACCTGAAATCGAGGACTATGAATACGATATGATGATGCGTCAGCTAAAGGAGCTTGAGGAAAAATATCCGCAGTATGATACACCCGATTCTCCTACAAAAAAGGTGGGAGGAAAGGCAGATAATTCCTTTGCACCCGTACGTCATAATGTCAGAATGGAAAGCCTGCAGGACGCCTTCAGTAGAGAAGAAATTTATGATTTTGAAAAACGTGTCACAGATGTTGTAGCTTCTCCCCAATATGTGGTCGAGCCGAAAATAGACGGCTTGTCGGTAAGCCTTGAATATCGTGACGGTGTATTCGTGAAGGGCTCAACAAGAGGTGATGGTGATGTAGGCGAGGACGTCAGCGGAAATCTTCGTGTAATTCATAATGTACCGCTTAAGCTTAACAAGCCTATACCGTTTATTGAGGTAAGAGGCGAGGTTTATATGCCAAAAAAGAGCTTCGACAAGGTTGTTGACAGACAGTTAATTAACGGTGAAAAGCCTTTTAAAAATCCTCGCAACGCTGCCGCAGGCTCCCTAAGACAAAAGGACAGTAAGGTTACGGCAGGCAGAGGGCTTGACATTTTTATTTTCAATATTCAGCAAATTGAAGGAGCTGAGCTTAATTCCCATAAGGACTCACTTGATTTTCTTAGTGAATTAGGCTTTAATACAGTTCCGTTTTATAAAAAGGTAGATACAATAGATGATGCTCTTGATGAAATAGACAGGATAGGGGAAGCAAGAGGAAGCCTTGAATTTGACATTGACGGAGCTGTTATTAAGGTTGACGATTTTGAACAGCGCAGAAATCTCGGTTCAACTGCAAAATATCCGAAATGGGCGGTTGCCTTCAAATATCCGCCCGAAGAAAAGCAGACTAAGCTGATTGATATTGAAATTGCAGTTGGCAGAACAGGAGTCTTGACTCCTACCGCCGTTCTTGAAAGCGTGCATCTTGCAGGAACAACCGTAAGCAGAGCAACACTTCATAATCAGGATTTCATCAATGAAAAGGGTATAGGGATAGGGGACATTGTTACAGTTAGAAAAGCAGGAGATATAATTCCCGAGGTGCTTTGTGTTAATGAGCATAACAGTAGCTCGGTGTTTAAATTCCCCGAAGTCTGTCCCTCCTGCGGAGAAAAGGTTATCCGCGAGGAAGGGGAGGCGGCTATTCGCTGTATCAATCCCGAATGTCCTGCCCAGCTTTTACGCAATCTTATTCATTTTTGCTCAAGAGATGCAATGGATATTGAGGGCTTAGGTCCTGCTATAATCGAGACCTTTGTCAACGTAGGTATGATTAAAAAAACATATGATATCTACAATCTTAATCCTCTCGAAATAGCAAATCTTGAGGGATTTAAGGAAACAAGTGCCAATAATATAATTTCTTCTGTTGAAAGCTCAAAGAATAATGATTTGTCAAAACTGCTGTTTGCTCTCGGTATAAGACATATCGGTGCAAAGGCGGCTAAGCTACTATCCGATAAGTTTAAATCCATTGATTCAATAATGAACGCATCTGTTGAGGATATTCTTCAAATTGACGGTTACGGCGAAATTATGGCAAAAAGCGTAGTCGATTATTTTGCCACCGATTCAGCAAAGGAACTTATACAAAAACTTAAGGAATGCGGAGTAAATATGCTTTCAACAAATGTTGTTGAAGATAGCAGATTTGAGGGTATGACCTTTGTTCTGACGGGTACATTGCCTACCCTAAAGCGTTCTGAGGCTTCTGAAATAATTGAGTCCTTTGGCGGTAAAACATCTTCCTCTGTTTCAAAGAAAACCACATTTGTTCTTGCGGGAGAAGAAGCAGGCTCAAAGCTTGATAAAGCAAATAAGCTCGGTATAGAAGTTATTGACGAAGCAAAATTTTTGGAAATGACAAAATAAATTTCATTTCATTGAAAGGCTTTAACCATATGAACACATTCAGAAAAAAGCAAAAAAGATTATTTAAGATAATGAAAACGCTTATAATTTTCAGTGCAATATTTATCTTTGCGTATATCGGTGCACAGCCCTATGTTGCAGGCTTTAATCAAACTCTTGCAATAGTTGTAAACTATATATGTGACGGTCTTGTGCTTATCAACTTAGCAATTATTTTTGTTTATTACTCTAAGTACGGTAAAAGCGATTCGTTTCTTACATCTGTTGAGTATGAAATAAACGATGCAGGCTTTTACATTTCTTCAAGAGAAGAAAACACAAGAACGGATTATCTTAACGCTGTTGCTGAAGATTTAAAAAGCAATAATTTTTCCGTTGATAAAAACGTAACGGTTAATGATTTTACCTTTGATGTAAGAGCCTTCAAAAAGAAAGAATTTTTCTATATAGCAGATATTGACTCTCTTGATAAAAATGATGTTGTTGCCTATTTAGAGGAAATAATCGACGACATTACCGTTAAAAGCTTGAAACGAAAGGGAAATGCGGTTTTATGCTTTATTACGGATAAAGCTCAGGATGACGCTGTTGCATTAAGTAAAATGATTACTCCTCTTGGAAAAAAGGAGACAATAAAAATATCTATTGCTATTGTTGAGCCCGAAACAAAAAACGTTTTTTTACTCGGTAATGAGGTATCTAAAACACATCACGGCCCCAACGAGCAATGGCATGATAGGTATTGCGG
>CALYNW010000078.1 GCA_945224895.1 uncultured Clostridia bacterium | reverse complement strand
TATAAAGCACTTCATTTTTGGGGTATAATTATAATTTTTGCAATCGGAGCCGGAATCGGAGGAGTCCTATCTAATATCTGGGGTATAAAAACGATTTTGGTCTCCACAATACTCTTAGCTTTCGTTATTGTGATGATGATTAAGGAGTATCGGTAAACCCCGATTTGTCGGACTAACTCTAAATAGGTAAAAACCACCTTTTCCATTAGCAGAGGTCAAATTTACTAATGAAAATCTCTGAGCTTTACTATCTTGTTGCCTTTAGGTAAAAATGAAAAAACGCCGTAAAGCCCGGCAAAATCAAGGGCTTTACGGCGGTGCCTTTGGCGTCCCCGGCGAGATTCGAACTCACGGCCTTCCGCTTAGGAGGCGGACGCTCTATCCTACTGAGCTACGGAGACTTGTATTAAAAAAGACACCGCAGGGGTGTCTCTTTTTTGGTGACCCGGACGGGAATTGAACCCGTGTTACCGCCGTGAAAGGGCGGTGTCTTAACCTCTTGACCACCGGGCCGTTGGTGGCTTTAACTGGATTCGAACCAGTGACACTGCGGGTATGAACCGCATGCTCTAGCCAACTGAGCTATAAAGCCGTAAATCACACAAAAACAATTTAACTCGCTTAAGTGCAAGCAAAATTATATATTATTTATTATTTTTTGTCAATACTTTTTTGCTGATTTTTATTTTTAAATTGATTGTTGTTAAAAAAGCGTAAAAAATAGCACATATGTTTGACTTGCTTGGTGTATAGTGTTAATATATAATGTGGTATACGATAATGCTTTAATTTGAAAGGCTGTGTAATTACATGGAAGAAATCAGCGAAAAGCAAAAACAGATTTTTGAATTTATCAAGGAAAGAATTGCAAGCTACGGAACGGCTCCGTCAGTCAGGGAAATCGGTTCGGCTGTTGGTTTAAAATCCACCTCATCTGTTCAGTATAATCTGAATGCTCTTGAGGATGCAGGGTATATTAAAAGAGATGCAAATCTTAAGCGAACCATCAGAATTGCAGGCTCTGCCGAAAGCGTAAACCATATTCCGCTTATCGGTACTGTTACGGCAGGTGTTCCTATTTTGGCAACTCAGCAGATAGAGGATTATATTGCCCTGTCAGGCGTTACGGGAAATAACCTTTTTGCCCTTCACATAAAGGGCGATTCTATGATTAACGCAGGAATATATGACGGCGATATTGTAATAGTTGAGCAATGCCCTGTTGCCGATAACGGCGAAATTGTTGTTGCCCTTATTGACGAGGAGGCAACCGTTAAGAGGTTTTACAAGGAAAAGGGACATTTCAGATTACAGCCGGAAAATGATAAATATGAGCCTATTATTGTAGAAGAATGTACCATCCTCGGCAGGGTTAAGACTCTGATACGTAGCTATTGATATTTTATCCTTAATATGATAAATTAATAATAATATACTAAAAATATGGTGGTGTTTTTATGAGCGAATGCAGTCACGATTGTTCAAGCTGTCAGTCAGATTGCTCTTCAAGAAAGCAGACAAGGGCTGATTTTCTTAAGCCTATGAATAAGTATTCAAATATAAAAAAGGTTATCGGTGTAGTCAGCGGTAAGGGCGGAGTAGGAAAAAGCTTCGTTTCCTGTATGCTGGCTGAAAAATGTGCAAGAGCAGGACTTAAGGTCGGTATTCTTGACGCTGATGTAACGGGTCCCTCTGTTCCTAAATCCTTTGGAATTACGTCAAGAGCAATGCAGGATGAGGAATGTCTGCTCCCAACAGTTACAACCAACGGTATAAAAATAATGAGTATTAATCTTCTGCTTGAGGACGTTAATTCTCCTGTAGTTTGGAGAGGTCCTGTTATAAGCGGAGTTATTGAGCAGTTTTGGAGTGATGTCCGCTGGGGAGAGCTTGACTATCTTTTTGTTGATATGCCTCCCGGAACAGGCGATGTTGCTTTAACTGTTTTTCAAAGCCTGCCTGTTGACGGTATTGTTATCGTTTCAACTCCTCAGGACCTTGTTAAAATGATAGTAAACAAGGCATATAATATGGCGAAAATGATGAATGTTCCGGTTCTCGGACTTGTGGAAAATATGAGCTATTACGTATGTCCCCACTGTAATGAGAGGATAAATATTTTCGGTGAGTCGAAAATTGACGAAACAGCGCAGGAGCTTAATGTTCCTGTTCTTGCAAAGCTTCCCGTAAATCCTGACATTAACAGGCTTATTGACGATGGTAAAATCAGTGAAATTGAATGTAATGAGCTTGATGAATTTACAGACGCATTAAAGCAGTCGGCACAGGCAAAATAAAATAACACAGAGGAGAAGAATATGCCTAAAAGAGAAGACTATATCAGCTGGGACGAATATTTTATGGGAGTTGCAATGCTTGCCTCCTACAGAAGTAAGGACCCCGGAACTCAGGTGGGAGCCTGTATTGTTAATGAGGATAACAAAATTATGTCTGTGGGTTACAATGGCTTTCCCAGAGGCTGCAGTGATGATGAATTCCCTTGGGAGAGAGAGGCTGACAGGGAAACCGATACAAAATATCCCTATGTCTGCCATGCAGAGCTTAATGCAATTTTAAATGCAGGGGGAAACAGTCTTATGGGGTGTAGGATTTATGTTGCACTTTTTCCCTGTAATGAGTGCGCTAAGGCTATTATACAGTCGGGGATTAAAGAGGTTATCTATAACAGCGATAAATATGCCGATACCGACCTTGTAAAGGCCAGCAAAAGAATGCTTCGTTGTGCGGGCGTTAAGCTGACTGAATTTAATTCAGATAAGAAAATAGTGATAAATTTTTCCAAAGAGGAAATATAAAATATGAAGGATATTGATATCTACGATTTTGATAAGACGATTGTTCCCTTTGACAGCGGTTCGCTTTTCTGCGGATACTGTGCGCTTCATTATCCTTGGATAATTCTTCTTATGCCTGTTGTTGCAGTCGGTGCAATTTTATTGGTGCTGAAAATTATCAGCTTTACATCATTTAAAAGGCTTTGCTTTATATTTGTGCCGTTTATTCCACTTGAAAAAGCGGTTAAAGGCTTTTGGGACAGGCACGAGCATCAGGTGCATAAATGGTTTTATGAAAGAAAAAGGCACGCTGTTGTTATCAGTGCTTCGCCTGATTTTCTCCTTGAGGAGATACATAAAAGGCTTGGCTTTGAAGATTTAATCTGCACAAGGCACAACAGAAAAACAGGAGTAATTATAGGCGAAAACTGTCGTGATGAGGAAAAGGTAAGGCGACTTTATGAGCTTTACGATAAGGAAAGTATACACGTGGTTGACGTTTATTCCGACTCCCTAAAGCACGATAAGTATATTTTTTCATTAGGTGAGAATTGCTATCATATCGTTGACGGTGAGAGAATACCTTTCGAATTTAAAAAGGTGTATGCACAGAAAAACTGATTTCAAAACAGAGGAATAGTAAATATATGAAATATTTTGTCAGAATTATAGTCGTTCTTCTTATTGTATCGGGAATAGTATTTGCCTATTCCTATAGTTATAGACAGCAGAAGATAGCTGATGATATTGTGCTTACTACTGCCGATATGAGCGCAAAAAAAGAAAAAACAACTGTTGCCGAAAGAAAGCTTATCGCTCAAAATAAGGAAGGCAATTATCAGCTTTATATCGACGGCGCAGACGTAGTTCTTCTGCACGACGGCATAGAAAAGGTTTTTGACGGCTGGGCATCAGACGCTAAGCAGGAAACGCCTAAGCTGTTTTACAAGGACTATGACGGAGACGGAGAAGGCGAGCTTCTTATTCAGAAAATAAACGGTGTAGTAAATACTAACGGTAGGAATGTTTCCGTCTATAATCTCTATCTTGTTAAGCCTGTGGAGAAAAACGGAAAAATTGATTTCAGCGTTATTTCCGCAACAAAGGACACCTGGAAGGTTCCCTTTGAAGAAGCAATCAAAACCGAAATGACTCAGCTAAAATCCTGCAGTAAATATATACAGTTTGTTATGGATGACGCCGATGTGTCATTTGTCTATGATAAGGAAACAGGTATTACGCATAACAAGTATTTCGGCTTTGCAAGAGCGCTCAGAAAAAGCGACGGTACGTATGAAGTCCTTGAACGCTGGAATAAGGGAAACGGTCTTTATACTGTTGACGGCGACGGAAATATAACTCTTGATATTCAGCTTTTTGCATATTATAAAGGCGTAGATGATCCACAGTATGTGGGTGATATTCATTCAGAGATTGCAATTATGAACGGTAAATTTAATATTGTACCAAATACAAGCCAATTTGCAGTAAACGAGGAGTACAAGATTTTCTACCCAATTTTTGCCTCAAGCCAAAGTTGGAAGAGCACAATAAATAACAGTGCCCAACCGCCTGTAAGACAGGGTGACGATATGGTTATTGACTGGCTGGAGGCAAGCTTTGACCTAAGTACCGATTTTGAGGAAAGGACGTTATCCTTTGCAAATTACAGCTCTCAGATAAAGTGCGTTGATAAGATTGTAATTACTCCGGGAACAATCGCTCTGACCGCTAAAGAGGGCTACAGCTTTTCGGAGCTTATGCTGAAAAACGGCGAATACAGGGTAATAATGAATCCCGGAACAGATAATGAGTATAATATTGAATATACCAGTGAAATTAAGACTGTAAAGGGAAGAAGTGTATTGAAAATTGTTTTTGACAGAACCTATAATCGTTACGACCTTAACGGTATGGTTGTAAAGTTCGGAGCATAATATAGACTTTTAAGGAATTTATTGTCTAAATTTTTGTTGAATTTGTAACAAATATTAAATTTACATTAACAATTTTGAACAGAAGTTGCTCATTTGTCCTTTATATGTTAGACTTTTAAATCGAAAGGTGATTTATTTGAGAGATGTTGTTATTACTGCAGATTCAACCTGCGACCTTCCGATTGAGATAATTGAAAAGTATAATATTGTAATTACACCGCTGACTATCCTTCTCGGTGATAAGTCTTACAGGGACGGCGTCGATATTTTCCCTGAGGATATTTATGCTTATGTTAAGAAAACAGGGGAGCTTCCGAAAACGGCGGCCGTTCCTCCCTCTGCATACTATGAGCTTTTTGAAGAGATGACAAAGGCTGGTAAGGCTGTTGTTCACATAGGTCTTTCCTCTGCAATTTCTTCAAGCTATCAGAACGCCTGTATTGCCGCTTCCGAATTTGACGATGTTTACTGCGTTGACTCAAAAAGCCTTTGTATGGCTATGGGACTTCTCGTTTTGAAGGCATGCGATTTCAGGGAAAAGGGCTATGATGCAAAAAAAATTGCAAACAGAGTAAATTCTCTTGTACCTAAGGTAAGCACTACCTTTGTGCTTGACAATCTTGAGTATCTCCACAAGGGAGGCAGATGCTCCGGAGTTGCAAGGTTCAGCGCAAATGTTTTGGGTATTAAGCCAAGCATTGCCGTTGACCCCAAGGAGGGAACTCTTGACGTCGCAAAAAAATACAGAGGGAAGATTGATGCGGTTTACAAGCAGTATATCAATGACTGCCTGCGTGATGTCGGAAAGATTGATGCTTCACGTATAGTTATAGCCAACAGCGGGGATGTAAGCCCTGATATAATCAGCTTTGCAAAGGGTGTTATTGAGGGTAAGGCTGATTTTAAAGAGGTTATTACCGCAAAGGCAGGCTGTACAATTTCCTCCCATTGCGGTCCGAAAACTCTTGCAATTTTCTATATTAAAAAATAATTAACAAAGCTCC
>CALYNW010000077.1 GCA_945224895.1 uncultured Clostridia bacterium | reverse complement strand
TTAGCGGAAACATAATATATCTGCTTTGCAGATGTACTATACAAATACTAATTTGATAAAAAACAGACGCTTCAAAACGAAGCGTCTTGTTTTTTATTCCGTCTTATATTCTATATTGTTTTCATTACACCAGGAAATTGTCTTATCAAGAACATATTTTTTTTCAAAATCTCCGAAGCCCTCGGAAATGTCTGAATAAGCGTTATAATACTTCCAAAAAGTATCGGTAACCTCCTGTGCAGGAAGCTTATCAAAAACTGCCGACACCTTTTTATTGTCGATAAATTTGATATAAGCCCTGATAATTTCCTCATTGCTGATTGTCAGGAAAGGAATAAATCCGTTTTCAACAAGGTTTGCACTGTCCTCCTCTTTAAAATCAGAAGAAGAATGAACAGAATAGTCCGTTCTTGAAAACCAAAATTCACCTGTTGAGCCCCACACACATCTCAATGTTTTTTCATCAAGTAGTAATTGCATTTTTAAGTACCTTTGCCAAAATTATTTTTCTAAAGACTTCATAAGTCCGCCGTTTCTTATAATATTCTGAATGAACTCAGGGAACGGCTGAGCCTTATAGGTTTTACCTGTGGTGACGTTAGTGATTACACCGCTGTCAAAATCCACCTCAACCTCATCGCCCTCTTTAATATCCTTTGCCGCCTCGTCACATTCAAGAATAGGCAAGCCGATATTAATAGCATTTCTGTAAAAAATACGTGCAAAGGTTGAAGCAATAACACAGGAAATTCCCGAAGCCTTAATAGCTATCGGAGCATGCTCACGTGAAGAGCCGCAACCGAAATTAGCCTCTGCAACCATAATATCGCCGGGCTTAACCTTATTTACAAAATCAGCGTCAATATCCTCCATACAGTGAGAAGCAAGCCAAGCCTCATCACTTTTATTGAGGTAACGTGCAGGAATAATAACGTCGGTATCAACGTTATCTCCGAATTTATGTACTAAACCATTAGCCTTCATTTCACTGCCTCCTTATATATTTCTCGGGTCTGCAACACAGCCTTTAACGGCTGAAGCTGCCGCAACAGCAGGAGACGCAAGATAAATTTCGGATTTTGTGTGTCCCATTCTGCCAACAAAGTTACGGTTTGAGGTTGATACAGCCTTTTCACCTGATGCAAGAATACCCATATGACCGCCGAGACAGGGTCCGCAGGTAGGTGTTGAAACTATAGCGCCTGCTTCAATAAAGGCTTCTACTATTCCCTCTTTAACACACTGAAGATAAATAGCCTGTGTTGCGGGAATTACGATACAACGTACACCCTTTGCAACCTTTTTGCCTTTAAGAATTGCCGCAGCATTTCTCATATCCTCCATACGTCCGTTTGTACAGGAGCCGATAACAACCTGGTCAATTTTAATATTTTTCCCTTCAAGCTCTGTAGCAGTCTTTGTATTCTCAGGAAGATGAGGACAGGCAACAGTAGGCTCAAGCTTGCTTAAGTCAATCTCAACAACGCTGTCATATTCAGCGTCTGCATCAGCCTCGTAAACCTTATAATCACGAAGTGAACGTCCGTTAACATACTCAAGAGTAACATCATCAACAGGGAAAATTCCATTTTTAGCACCGCACTCAATAGCCATATTTGAGATACAGAGACGGTCATCCATAGAAAGTTCCTTTATACCGTCGCCTGTAAACTCCAAAGACTTATAAAGAGCACCGTCAACGCCGATTTCACCGATAAGATGAAGAACTACATCCTTACCGCTGATAAATGATGCCTTCTTACCTGTAATAACAACCTTAATGGCTGACGGAACCTTAAACCAAGCCTTACCGGTAACCATACCTGCCGCCATATCTGTTGAGCCTACGCCTGTTGAAAATGCACCTAAAGCACCGTATGTACAGGTGTGTGAGTCTGCACCGATAATGCAGTCGCCGCAGGTAACAATACCTTTTTCGGGAAGAAGTGCATGTTCAATTCCCATATTTCCAACATCATAATAGTGGAGAATATCATTTTTCATTGCAAATTCTCTTACCTGCTTGCAGTTTTCGGCAGACTGAATATCCTTGTTTGGAGTAAAGTGGTCCATTACAAGAGAAATTCTTGTTTTATCAAATACAGATGTCTTGCCGAACTTATTCATCTCGTTAATAGCAACAGGAGAAGTTACGTCGTTACCAAGCACCATATCAAGCCTTGCCTCGATAAGCTGACCTGCAACTACGCTGTCAAGCCCTGCATGTGCGGCAAGAATTTTCTGCGTCATTGTCATTCCCATATTTTTCACCTTATTTCATTAAATTATATGCTTGCTTTTCCGTTAAATATCATCGGTAAATGAACCTTCGCCTCTTTCAAGAGAGGTTACACCTGTTCGGGCAAGCTCAACAATTTCAAAATTCTTTTCAATTTCTTCAACAAATTCGTCAATAGCACTTCCCTCACCTGTAAATTCGAGGGTAATTGTTGTCATTGAAACATCAAGCACACGGGCACCGTATCGAATATTAAAGGAAAGAAGAGAATTCTTTTGTTCAATACCCTGAGCGTGAACCTTGATTAACAAAAGCTCAGATGAAACGGATTTCTCAGGCTTCAGCTCCGAAACCTTTTTTACTATTTCAAGCTTTAAAAGCTGACATTTTATCTGTCTGACATTTTCAGGCTCTGTGTATGTTTCAATAGTCATTCTTGAAAATGCAGGGTCCTCGGTTTCACTTACAGTAAGTGAGCTGATATTATAGCTTCTTCTGGAGAAAAGGCTCGCTACTCTCTGAAGCACACCGCTTTCATTGTCAACAAGTACAGACAAAACAAGTTTTTCTTCAGCCATTTTCTTTTCCTCCTTACATTTCCTCAATAATATCGGCTGCTGCTCCTCCGGGAGGAATCATCGGCAAAACATTACTGTCAGGTGAAATACGGCAGTCAATAAGTATAGGCTCATTGCCTTCAAAGGCATTCTTAATTACGTCGTCCACCTGTGAATTATTTTCAATTCTTACACCTTTAATTCCGAAAGACTCTGCAACCTTTACAAAATCAGTAACACGATGAGGATCTGTATCGGAAAAACGATTTCCGTAAAAAATCTTCTGCCACTGACGTACCATACCCAAAACCTTGTTATTCATAATTATCATCACAACAGGTACATTATATGAAGCAACAGTAGCAAGCTCGGAAAGATTCATATGAAATCCACCGTCTCCGACAAACATAACAACCTTTTTGTCAGGACAGCCGATTGCCGCGCCGATTGCCGCACCCATTGAATATCCCATAGTACCGAGTCCGCCTGAGGTAAGTTGAGTACGAGGCTGTACATACTTGTAATACTGAGCAACCCACATCTGATGCTGACCTACATCGGTTACAACAACAGTATCGTCAGGTGTATATTTATCAACAGCCTCAATAACCTTTTGAGGATTTACAAAATCGCCTATCTGAGTCTGTACAAAAGGCTTTTTCCAAGAGTTGATTTCTGCTTTCCACTTACTGTGGTCACATTGCTCGATAGCCTGAGTAAGCTGAGGAATAATTTGGTTAAGGTCAGCTCTCAAATGATAATTTGAAACAATGTTTTTATCCATTTCAGCGGCATCAATATCAATATGTAAAATCTCTGCATTAGGTGCAAATTTCTTTCTGTTTCCTGCAACTCTGTCGGAAAATCTTGCACCTGCCGCAATGAGAACATCACAGTCATGTGCTGCCTTATTTGCTTCAAATCTACCGTGCATACCGATAAATCCGACATGAAGGGGATGACCGTTGGGAAATGCACCAAGTCCCATAAGGGAAGAAACAACGGGAGCGTCAAGCTTTTCTGCAAAGGTAATAAGCTTCTCTCCTACATCAGATGAAACTGCTCCGCCTCCTACGTAAATAAGAGGTCTCTTTGCATTACTCAAAAGCTCAACTGCTCTGTCAAAGCAGTTATTTTTAGGATGAACGGGCTCCTCGGGCATCTGTGCAGGCTCGGGAGTATATTCACATTCTGCGACTGTTATATCCTTGGGAATATCAACAAGTACAGGTCCTTTTCTTCCGCTCATAGCTATTTTAAAAGCACGTCTGATTGTAGGGGCAAGCTCCTCAACAGTCTTAACCTGAAAATTATGCTTTGTAATCGGCATAGTTATACCGCAGATATCCACCTCCTGAAATGAATCTCTGCCAAGTCCTGATGTGGCATAGTTGCAGGTTATTGCAACTACGGGAACAGAATCCATATAAGCGGTGGCTATACCTGTAACAAGATTTGTTGAACCGGGTCCTGATGTTGCAAAGCAGACGCCTACCTTTCCGGTAGCCCTGCTATAGCCGTCAGCGGCATGAGAAGCACCCTGCTCGTGAGAAGTAAGGATGTGTTTAAATGTATCTCCGTATTTGTAAAGCTCGTCAAAAATGTTCAGAATTGTTCCTCCGGGATAACCGAATATTGTATCTACTCCCTGCTCCTTAAGGGCTTCGAGAACAATCTGTGCACCGTTGAGTTTCATTTTCCTCTCTCCTTTACTAACACATTCGAAAAAATATTTAATAGTTATGATATATTATTTAGTTTATAAAGTCAAGAGTAAATACGGCGAATAATACAATATATTTCCATATAAAATAGGACTGAATATTTTTTTAACTTGTAAAAAGAAAGAATTTGTTATATACTTGTATGTAATTGATAAAACATTGACTCATAAGGAGATAAAAAGATGAAGCTTGGCATTGTAGGACTGCCTAATGTTGGCAAGAGTACATTATTTAACGCTATAACCAATGCAGGTGCACAAAGTGCAAATTATCCCTTCTGCACTATTGAACCTAATGTAGGTATGGTAAGTGTTCCTGATGAAAGGCTCGATAAGCTTGCAGAAATGTATCAGCCTGACAAATTCACTCCCGCAACTATTGAATTTGTAGACATTGCAGGACTTGTAAAGGGTGCATCAAAGGGTGAAGGTCTGGGGAATAAATTTCTTTCCCACATTAGAGAGGTTGACGCCGTAATCCACGTTGTAAGATGCTTTGAAAATGACGACATCACCCATGTTGACGGCAGTGTTGACCCTGCAAGAGATATTGAAACAATTAACCTTGAGCTTATACTATCAGACCTCGAAATTCTCGCAAGGAGAATAGACAGCCGTAAAAAAGCTATGAAGGGCGATAAAACCATTGCAGGAGAGGTTGAATTTCTTGAAAGAATCCAGTCTGAAATGGAGCAGGGCAAAACCGCAAGAAGCGTTGAAATTTCCGAGGATGAGCAGGAATATTTAAATGACGTTTCTCTGCTTACAATTAAGCCTGTTATCTACGCCTGCAATATGGGTGAAAATGATTTTGTCGACGGTATTGAAAGCAACGAATACTACAAGACGGTTGAAAAAATAGCTGAAGCAGAGGGAGCTGAAACACTTCCCATCTGTGCTGAAATGGAGGCTGAAATTGCTCAGCTTGACGAGGATGAAAAGGCTCTTTTCCTTGCCGATATGGGACTTGAAAAAAGCGGTCTTGACAGGCTCATCAAAAAGAGCTATTCTCTTTTAGGTCTTATTTCCTTTCTTACCGCAGGAAAGCCTGAGGTTAGGGCTTGGACTATCAAAAAAGGTACAAAGGCTCCTCAGGCGGCAGGTAAAATACATACCGACTTTGAAAGAGGCTTTATCAGAGCAGAGGTTGTTTCCTTTGACGATTTAATGAATTGCGGAAATATGAAAACGGCTAAGGAAAAAGGTCTTGTCCGTTCA
>CALYNW010000076.1 GCA_945224895.1 uncultured Clostridia bacterium | reverse complement strand
TTAGACTTCGGTTTGCTAAAGAGGATAGACTAAAATATAGCAGTCATCTTGATATAAACAGGGCAAGGTCAAGGGCGCTTTGCAGAGCTAAAATACCGCTTTGGTATACAGAGGGCTTTAATCCTCATCCGTATATGAGCTTTTCTTTACCTCTTTCGTTGGGAGTTGAAAGCCTTTGCGAAAGCGTTGATTTGCGCATTACAGGAGATATTTCAAATAAAGAAATCAAGGATAGATTAAATTTCGTACTGCCTGTGGGACTGCGTATAGTTGATGTATATGACAATTTCAGAGATTGCAGTGAAATAGCTTTTTCAGATTATGTTTATAAATTTCAATTTCCGGACAACGATAAGGCAGTTGAAAAAATGAAATCAATCCTTGACAGTAATGATATTCTTGCATTAAAAAAAGCAAAGCAGGGGAGAAAACGTGTCCTTAAGGAAACGGATATAAAGCAGTTTATTGATAAGTATTCAGTATCAATAAGAGGAGATGTTATTGTACTTAATATCAGGCTCGCCGCAGGACCTGACAGAAATTTAAATCCGTCTCTTTTGTTTGATACCATTATCAGACTTTTGGATATGGATTTTGAATGGAAAAGCATAAGCAGAATTTCTTTACTTGATAAGGATTACCGAGAATTTAGGTAAAGGTGAAATATGAAACATTTAATTAAGATTAATTTGGTTATATTGACTTTAATTTTAATGCTTTGCGGATGCTCAGCAGGCAATCAAAGCAGTGAAGAGCTTATTCACGAAAACGAGCTATCAGATAACGCTGATGAAATATTCAGCGATATGACAAGCTTTGACGATATTATAAGTGACACAAAAAACATTGATTTGTATTATACGCCTGATTATGACGGCTTGACAGAAAAGATTGAAAAGGATGATGAGTCGGCTACTGCCGTAAGATATTTTTATGATGGCGACAATGTTGTTTACGCAAAATATGAGGGCTATGGTGAGGAATGCTTTGATTATTTTACAAGCTCTGAAAGCGGTAAAAAATTAACAGTTAAATATATTGACAATAATTCCGAAAGATATAGCGTTGATATTAGCTGTGATGATTATTCCGTTTCTTTTTCCGAGCTTGATAAAAAAGATAAATACGATGCAAAATTTATTACTGCAACAGTTGAAGCCCCAGCTGAAAATGATTTTCCCAAATCCGTGATATACACCTATGATAAAGGACAGGTGTATATCAGCGAGGGATATTATTATGCTGATGACGGTTATCACAGGTACTGTAATGATGGCTTTTCAACAGAAGATGCAGTCCTCTATGATAAGGTCGACAGCGTCAATGTTAATGAAGGTTTGACATCAATTTTAAGTGACTATAGAGTTTGTGACAGTGAAATTGCTGTAGGTCAACATCATCTTGAATACACTCAGAATGATGATGGTACTAAGAACTGGTTTATTGTTGCAGATGTATATGCCGTTTTTGATGATAAATTCAAGGCATCTGAGTTTTCGGAAAAATATGGAATTGATGTCAGCGTATCTGATACAGATGAAGATTACTGGGTAGCAAGATTTGAAAAAACGGCTATTCCTATTTCCGACAGCTTTGAAGATTTCTTTGAATTTGCAAAGCAGGAGTTCAGTGATTATTATTACTGCTCCTTGATTTTTGATAAAAACGAAAGGCTTAAGGAGCTTAATCCGTCTACCGCAAAGCTGACATATTATTAAAAAATATAAAGAATTCGAATAAAATGCTTGCATTTTGTATTATTCTATGCTATTATATTCCAGCATTTATTCCGTTGTATCTCTTGCAACGCGTTATAATGCCCGCGTTTAGCATTACAGAAGATGGTCCGCTTTCAGCTTATGATATGAACATCTCATAAAATTTAGGAGGAAGAAAAATGGACGCACTTAAGTTAATTGAAAAAGACAGCACAAAAGCAGAACTTCCAAAGTTCAATATCGGTGATACTGTAAAGGTATCTGTAAACATTCGTGAAGGCTCAAGAGAGAGAATTCAGATGTTTGAGGGTACAGTTATCGCTATTAAGGGCTCAGGCATTTCCAAGACATTTACTGTTCGTCGTGTTTCATACGGTGTTGGTGTTGAGAGAGTATTTCCTATGCACTCACCAAATGTTGTTGACTTTCAGGTTATCCGTTCAGGTAAGGTTCGCCGTGCTAAGCTCTATTATCTCCGTGACCGTGTAGGTAAGGCTGCAAAGGTTAAGGAAGATATCCAGTAATTATAAATAATTACTTAAAGCCGTGGTTTCATATCACGGCTTTTTAATTTGTAAAATAACAATTATTGCAATTTTCCATAAGTTACTGTATAATACTAACTCAAGGTAGGTGACAAAAATGGCTGATTTTCAAAAGCAAACGGTACAGTGGTTCCCCGGTCATATGGCAAAAACAAAGAGAATTATCAAGGAAAGCTTATGCAAGGTTGACGGTGTAGTTGAGCTTGTTGATGCAAGAATTCCGTATAGTTCATCAAATCCCGAGCTTGACAGTATTGTGAAAAACAAGCCCCGTATTGTATTGCTTAATAAGTGCGATATAGCCGAGCCTGCCGCCACAAAAATGTGGATTGAATATTATAAATCAAAAGGTATGTTTGCCATTCCCGTTGATTGCAGAACAGGTAAAGGTTTAAATCAGTTTATTCCTACTGCTAACAAGGCTTTATCTTCTGTAATTGAAAAAAATGAAGCAAGAGGTATGGCAGGAAAGCCTTTAAGGCTTATGGTTGTAGGAATTCCTAACACGGGAAAATCGTCATTTATAAACCGAATGGCAGGTAACGCTAAAGCAAAGGTTGCCGATAGAGCCGGCGTTACGAGGCAACAGCAGTGGTTTAATGTGGGAAAAGGAATTGAACTTCTTGATACCCCGGGTGTTCTGTGGCCGAAATTTGACGACAGAGAGGTTGGAGATAAGCTTGCTTTTACAGGTGCTGTAAAGGACGAGGTAACAGACCTTGAAACCTTATCCTGCCGATTGTTGGAGGTTTTGGCAAAAACAAGACCTGAGGCTATAACAAGCAGATATAAAATTGAAATTAATAAAGATATGCAAGGGTGGGAAATTCTCGAGCTGATAGGTAAAAAAAGAGGATTTCTAATAAAAGGCGGAGAAATTGATTATGAACGAACCGCCGTTATGCTTTGCGATGAATTCAGAGGAGGAAAATTGGGTAAAATTACCCTTGAATTACCGTAATTATGGATTGGCTTGAATATGAAAATAAAGCCTTGTCAGAAGGATATAATATCATCTGCGGCGTAGATGAAGCGGGCAGGGGACCTCTTGCAGGACCTGTTTATGCAGCGGCAGTTATTCTCCCTAAAGGACATATAATTGAAGGCATTAACGATTCTAAAAAGTTAAGCGAAAAGAAAAGAGAATTACTTTTTGATAAAATTTGCGAGGAATGTGTTTGCTACAGCATAGGTACTGCAACAGAAAAGGAAATTGATGAAATTAATATATTGCAGGCAACCTATCTTGCAATGAAAAGAGCAGTTGACGGACTTTCAGTTAAACCCGATATTGCACTTATTGACGGAAACAGAAAGCCGGGACTTGATATTGACGAACGGACTATCGTTAAGGGCGATGCCAAAAGTGCTAATATTGCCGCAGCTTCAATTTTGGCAAAGGTAAGCAGAGATAGATATATGCTTGAAATGGCAGAAAAATATCCTCAGTATCAGTTTGAAAAGCATAAGGGCTACGGTACAAAGCTTCATTATGAAATGATAGAGAAATACGGAATAAGCGAAATTCACAGAAAAACATTTTTAAAGAAGATTTTAGATAATGAACAGTAAAGGTAAGCTTTGGGAAATTGAGGCGGCAAAATACCTCAAAAGGAAAAAGTACAAATTAATTGAAACGAATTTTACAACCCGTTTCGGTGAAATTGATTTGATTGCTTCTAACAAAAAATTCATTTGCTTTGTTGAGGTCAAGCAGAGAGAAGAAAATCCCTTTGGGACTCCGGCGGAATTCGTGACGGCTTCCAAGCAAAATAAAATAATTGCTTCGGCAAAGATTTTTCTTTCAAACTTTGAAACAGATTTACAGCCAAGATTTGACGTCATTGAAATATATACAAAGGATAATAAAATAAAATCAATAAAACATCTTGAAAATGCCTTTGACTTAGTATAGAATATAGTAGATTTAAGAAAGGAATTAAAGATTATGCTTTATACATCTACAAGAGATAAATCAATAAAGGTTAAATCTGCTCAGGCGATAGCGCAGGGCATAAGTGCTGAGGGCGGACTTTTTGTTCCCTGTGAAATACCTCAGTTTTCTATCGATAAGATTTCGTCAATGGTTTCTATGAGCTACATAGACAGAGCTAAAACAGTTCTCAAAGAATATTTGACAGATTTCAGCGAGGAGGAGCTTGACTATTGTGTTAAAGGAGCATATTCAGTTGATAAATTTTCTTCGAAAAAAATTGCTCCTACCGTTAATATTGACGGTAATAAAAACATTCTCGAGCTTTGGCACGGTCCAACCTGTGCATTTAAGGATATGGCTCTTCAGCTTTTACCGTACCTTATGACTGTTTCAGCAAAGAAAACTGCCGACGGTAAGACAATCGTAATTCTTGTTGCAACTTCAGGTGATACAGGTAAAGCGGCACTTGAGGGCTTTAAGGATGTTGACCATACAAAGATTCTTGTTTTCTATCCTGTAGACGGTGTTTCACCTATGCAGAAGCTTCAAATGACAACTCAAGAGGGTAATAACGTTTCTGTTTGCGCTATTAACGGTAACTTTGATGATGCTCAAAGTGCAGTTAAAGCTATCTTCACAAATGACGATATCAAGGCTCAGCTTGCTGAAAAGAAGATGATGTTTTCTTCTGCAAACTCTATTAACTGGGGACGTCTTGTGCCTCAGATAGTTTATTATTTTTCTGCCTACTGTGACCTTATTGAAATGGGTAAAATAAAAGCAGGTGACGAAATTAACGCTGTTGTACCGACAGGTAATTTCGGTAACATTCTTGCAGGCTACTATGCTAAAATGATGGGACTTCCTATCAAAACTCTTGTTTGTGCTTCAAATTCCAATAATGTTTTGACAGATTTCCTTAAAACAGGAACATATGACAGAAACAGAGCTTTTTATACAACAACATCACCTTCAATGGATATTCTTATTTCCTCAAATCTTGAAAGATTGCTTTATCATATGAGTGGCTGTGATGATACTCTTGTTAAAGATCTTATGACTAAGCTTTCTAAGGACGGCAAATATACTGTATCGGATAAGCTTATTTCCGATATTCAAAGGGTATTTGACGCAGGATATACAAGTGAAGAAAATGTTGACAATACAATCAAATATCATTTTGATAAATATAAGTATCTTTGCGATACTCATACAGCAGTTGCAGTCAAGGTTTATGATGAATATGTAAAGGAAACTGGTGATGACATTCCGACAGTGATTGATTCTACTGCTTCTCCCTATAAATTTTCTGCAAGCGTGTTAAACGCAGTTCTTGACGGAAATGCACCTGAGCTTGACGAATTTTCAATGGTATATGAGCTTAACAAGGTAACAGGAGCTGAAATTCACAAGCCCCTTGCTTCACTTAAATCTAAATCAGTAAGATTTACTAATGTCTGCAATAAGGAAGATATGAGTCAAATGGTATTCAAGCTTCTCGATTTATAAAAAATACGGCTCTGAAGTCTAAAAGGTTTTCAGAGCCGTTTTTAGTTAATGTGTTAATTATCTGCAGCCACAGCTGTCACTGCATTCAAAAGTTTCACAGGCAGTATCCGATACGCT
>CALYNW010000075.1 GCA_945224895.1 uncultured Clostridia bacterium | reverse complement strand
AGCAGCTATTGGTCTAACTTTATGAAGTATATGTTCTCTTCCTCATCATCAATTATTTCAAGCTCAAATTATGCTTCTAAAAACTCAAATATCAGAAGCTATTGTGATAGTATTGATACTCACTCATATTGGTGCAGTAAGAGCGATAGAGAAGCTGTTGCAAGTCAACTTAAAAACAGCAATTTTTCTGCAGTTAAAAAGGTTAGATGTACTGAATATTGCCAAATGACAAATGACGGTAATACAGGTGTTTATGACCTTATTCAGCAGGAGGGAACTACAAACGGGCTTACAATGGCATATGGCCTTGCTCTTGCAGATATTATGTATCAGGATTTAACAATTCTTAATGCAGTTGAATGGGATTGGTGGGTAGCTTGCGGACCCGGTGTTTATCCCGACGCACTCGTTTATATTAACCACAACGACCATTCCGATGTTCAAACATCAAAAAGACTTTGGGTAATGGGTAATTACTCTAAATTTATTGACGAGGGTGCAAAGAGAATTTCTGTTTCAACTCAGAGTGCAATAACCTCGGATATTAAAGAAACGGCATATCTTAATCCTGACGGAAGCGTTACTGTTGTTTATATCAACAGCGGTGATACCTCTCAGAATACAACCTTTGATTCTTCATCATACAGTAGCTTTGAAACATATGTAACCGATGAAACCCATGACCTTAAAAAGGTACAGTCGGGCTTAGTAGGTAAAAAGCCTGTTGTAATTCCCGCAAAGAGTGTTACAACAGTTGTTCTCAACAAGTGATAAGTTAAATTAAGTATTATCTCCCTTTGGTTAATTTCAAAGGGAGATTTTTCTATACAACAGGAATAACATTGGAATAACAAGCATACAAGTCCTAGTGATAACTATTAACGATTTGTAAATTTGCAATAGACTAAATCGCTATATATTGATTATTTTGTCGAAATATGGTATAATATAGACACTATATATAGTGAATATGTTAACGGAGGTGATTTCAATGGCAGAATTATCCGAAAATACCGTCTATATAATTTGGGCGGTGGCAATTATTGTGTTCGGTATTGCGGAAGCGGCTACTGCTCAGCTTGTTTCAATCTGGTTTGTAATAGGCGCTGTGGCAGGTTTGATATCTGCTTTTTGCGGTGCAAATTTCTATGTTCAGCTTATAGTATTTATAGCTGTTTCGGTTTTGGCTCTTGTTATCACAAGACCTCTGGTGAAAAAATATATAAAGCCGAAAAAGGAGCATACTAATGCTGACAGGGTTTTGACTCAGGACGGAATAGTTGTTGAAGAGATAAACAACACTCTCGGAAAGGGTCAGGTTAAGGTTGACGGCAAGCTGTGGACAGCAAGGTCAGAAAACGGCGATATTATTCCCGAGGGAAGCATCGTCAAAACAGAAAAAATTTCAGGCGTTAAGCTGATAGTAAAAATTAAGTAAAAGGAGAAAATTTTATGACAGCATTTATAATCGGTGCAATTATCATTATCGCAGTATTGGTACTCGTTCTCACAAATATCAGAGTAGTACCTCAGTCAAAGGCATATGTAATCGAAAGACTCGGAACGTATTTTGCAACCTGGGATACAGGACTTCATGTTAAGGTTCCGTTTATTGACAGAATTGCAAAGATAGTTTCACTTAAGGAGCAGGTTGTTGATTTCAAGCCACAGCCGGTTATCACGAAGGATAACGTAACAATGCAGATAGATACTGTTGTATTCTATCAAATAACCGACCCTAAGCTTTATACCTACGGTGTTGAAAGCCCTATTTCAGCTATTGAAAATCTTTCTGCAACAACACTTCGTAATATTATCGGTGAGCTTGAGCTTGACTCCACACTTACCTCAAGAGACACAATTAACGCTAAAATCAGAGTTATTCTTGATGAGGCAACAGACCCTTGGGGCATTAAGGTAAACAGAGTAGAGCTTAAAAATATCATTCCTCCGAGAGAAATTCAGGACGCAATGGAAAAGCAGATGAAGGCAGAGCGTGAAAGACGTGAATCAATCCTTCGTGCTGAGGGTGAAAAGCAGTCAAAGATTCTTGTTGCCGAAGGTCATAAGGAGTCAAAAATCCTTGAGGCTGAGGCTGAAAAGCAGTCTGCAATTCTTCATGCAGAGGCTGTTAGGGAGGCTAAAATCCGTGAGGCTGAAGGTGAGGCACTTGCAATTTCAAAGGTTCAGCAGGCAACTGCCGACGCAATTAAAATGCTTAACGAAGCAAACGCAAGCGACGCCGTTGTTAAGCTGAAGGCACTTGAAGCATTTTCAAAGGCAGCCGACGGTCAGGCAACAAAGATTATTATTCCCTCGGAAATTCAGTCACTTGCAGGACTTGCAGAGGGAATTACCGAAGCAGTTAAAAAATAAATATTTTGTATCCTGCAGGGCAGACTAATTACGGGGTGATTGAAATGGCAAAGCAGGGAATGAAACGTCTCGAGGTAACTCATACAAAGCCACGTAACGAACAAGCTGCCGTTCCCGAAATTCAGGGAAAAGCAAAAAGCTCTAAGGAAAAGGCAAGACCTATTATTTCAGGAACGTCTGCGCCGTCTCAAAAGGTTTATCACACAAAGCCGTACAAGGAAAGGGCAGAGATTGAAAAGCCTATTTCAGATGTGTACTCGGTTATTGACACCGATTTGGCAAGAGATAACCTTGAAAATGATATAACCGCCGCAGATTTGCAGGACCTATAATTTATACGAAAATCTCTCCGATGCCAAAAAGCAGAGGAGGGATTTTTTGTCTACATATAATGATGTGTAAATAGAAAATATACAATAACTTGTGTCAATACCTTTTCGCAAAATTTAATTAAAAATATTATTGATTTTTTCCTTGACATATGAGACTGTCTTTAGTATAATACTGCTTGCTGTAAAGATTATATACTTTACACATATTTCAGAAGGGAGAGGTCTTGTATGGCAAAGAATTTGGAAATTCCTTTTTTGCTTGATTTTTACGGCGAAATGCTTACTGAAAAGCAGTATGAATGCCTTGTGTATTATTATGAAGATGACCTTTCGCTTTCCGAAATTGCTGAAAATGAGGGCATAACCCGTCAGGGTGTGCGTGATTCCATTAAGCGTGCTGAGGCACAGCTGTTTGATATGGAGGAACGCCTCGGTCTTGCGAAGAAGTTTACTGAGATGAAAAAGGGCATTGATGAAATAATCGAATGTGCCGATAATATAAATGAATATAATCTCAGTCATTCTCTTTCAATGGAGATTAACGATAATGTTGCCCGAATTAAAACACTTGCATCTTTTCTTAAAGAGGGATAAGGAGTTGATTTCTTGGCATTTGAAGGCTTGAGCGAACGCTTGGAAAATTCATTTAAAAAGCTTCGTGCCAAGGGCAAATTAACCGAAGCAGATGTCAAAGAAGCTATGAGAGAGGTTCGCCTTGCGCTTCTTGAGGCAGATGTAAACTATAAGGTTTCCAAGGAATTTACCGCTAAGGTAACAGAGCGTGCCATAGGTGCCGATGTTATGGAATCTCTGACACCCGGTCAGATGGTTATTAAAATTGTTAATGAAGAGCTGACAGAGCTTATGGGCGGAAATGAGGCAAGGCTTGCCATTGCCAATCATCCTCCCACAATAGTTATGATGTGCGGTCTTCAGGGTAGCGGTAAAACTACACATTCGGCAAAGCTTGCCCTTAAGCTTAAAAAGGAAGGTCACAGACCTTTGCTTGTTGCCTGCGACGTTTATCGTCCTGCGGCTATCAAACAGCTTCAGGTAGTCGGTGAGCAGGTTGGTGTTCCCGTATTTGAAATGGGTACTGAAAATCCTGTTGTTATCGCCGAGGAAGCAGTAAGGTACGCAAAGGACCACGGTAACGACTACGTATTTCTTGATACTGCGGGCAGACTTCATATTGATGAACAGCTTATGGAGGAGCTTACCAATATCCGTTCAACTGTTCATCCTCACGAAATATTGCTTGTTATTGACGCAATGACAGGTCAGGACGCGGTAAATGTTGCTAAGAGCTTTAACGAAACACTCGGTATCGACGGTGTTATTCTTACAAAGCTTGACGGCGACACAAGAGGCGGTGCGGCACTTTCCGTAAGAGCCGTAACAGGTAAGCCTATTAAGTTTGTGGGTACAGGTGAAAAGCTTGATAATCTTGAAACCTTCCACCCTGCACGTATGGCTTCACGTATTCTCGGTATGGGTGATGTGCTTTCATTTATTGAAAGGGCAGAGCAGAGCCTTGACGAGAAAAAGGCGGCAGAGCTTGAAAAAAAGCTTGCTAAAAATAAATTTGACCTTAATGACCTTCTCGACCAGTTCGACCAGATTGAACGTATGGGAAGCCTTAAGGATACAATAAAAATGATTCCGGGTATTGGAAATAAAATTAAAGACGAGGATATTGACGAATCGGCATTTACACGCTTCCGTTCAATCATTTATTCGATGACTAAGCAGGAAAGAGAAAAGCCCGAGATTATCAATCCCTCAAGAAAACGCAGAATTGCGGCAGGCTGCGGTATGCAGGTTGAGGATGTTAATAAGCTTCTTGCACAGTTTAAGCAGATGCAGAAAATGGTTAAGCAGTTTGGCGGTAATAAAGGACCTAAGCTCAGTAAAAAAATGCGCAGAATGATGCAGGCTAATCCCGAAATGGCTGAAAAAATGATGGGCAAAATGGGCGGTTCAAATAATCCATTCGGATTTTAGTATATTCACCAATAATTTTGGTTTGGATAAATAAATTAATAAACAATAATTAAATTACTTTTGGAGGTAAATTAAAATGGCAGTAAAAATCAGACTTCGCCGTATGGGCGCAAAGAAGGCACCTTTCTATCGTGTAGTAGTAGCAGATTCAAGATTCCCACGTGACGGTCGTTTCATTGAGGAAATCGGCACATACAATACAATGGTAGACCCTGCTGAAATCAAGATTGACGCAGAAAAAGCCAAGAAGTGGATTGCAAACGGCGCTCAGCCGACTGATACAGTTAAGAGCATTCTTAAAAAAGAAGGCATCCTTTAATCTTTAATTTCATATTTTAAAGAGATAAACAGGAGGTGTTTTCTTTGAAAGATTTGTTAATTTCTATAACAAAGGGCTTAGTTGAAAACCCGGACGCAATTTCTGTTGATGTTGACGAACCTAACGAAGAGGGCGTAACTGTTTATCATCTCCACGTAAGCGAAGATGATATGGGCAGAGTAATCGGCAAGCAGGGCAGGATAGCAAAGGCTATCAGAGTTGTAATGCGTGCCGCAGCAATCAGAAATGACGCAAAAATATCTATAGAAATAGACTGATTTGTAATTACAAAGGACGGTGCATTTGCACCGTCCTTATTGTTGTTGACAAATTTTTCCTTGAATTATATAATTAATGTATCAATTATTAAAGGAGAGAAAGCTATGAAAAAAATTCTAAGCTTATTTATGTCAATGGTAATGCTCATAAGCCTTACGGCAGGTCTCGACCTAATAGCAAATGCGGAGGTTTTAACAGGTAATTGCGGTGCAGAAGGTGTTGGCAGTAATGTTACATATTCTCTCAATACCTCCACCGGAGTACTCACAATCTCAGGTCGTGGTCAAATGGATGATTATTCATATTTTGGTAATGCACCTTGGTATAGTAATAGTTCTTCAGTTAAAACTGTTATCATAAATTTGGGAGTAACAAGTATAGGTGATAGAGCATTTTATTATTGTAGCAGATTAACAAGCGTAACAATACCTGACAGCGTAACAAGAATAGGTCAGTCTCAATTAAATAAATGACGCTGAATACCAAGTATAACATTACAATAAAGTGTAACAAATATAGATTATTCAA
>CALYNW010000074.1 GCA_945224895.1 uncultured Clostridia bacterium | reverse complement strand
AAATATGCCGAAATCAAACCCTTTTAGGCTTGTTCGGATTTATCTCGCTTGCTTATGTTAATGTGTATTGCAAACTTGTATTGTTGACTTGATTTGACTTATTGTGTATTATAAAATGATGAAAATATGTTTAGGTAGTTGCTATGAATAAATCGTACAAAATTTTAATAACAGTTGCAGTTCTTATATTTGTAATAGTAGGCTTTGTCTGCATGGTCGGTTTTACAATAGGAAATCGTTTCGGCTGGCTTCATTTGTTAATTTTTGTCATCATTAGTGCAATCATTAGCTTCCTGTCTATATTGTTTATAAACGGCAGGGAATATGTTAAATCAAGAAAGCTTATAGAACCGTTTATCGTTCTTGTTATTGCATTTACAGTGGTATTTAATGTGATGTATAGTGGTATAAATAAGATCAGTGCGGACAGCGAAGCTAAAACCTATGACACAACTGTTGAATATGTGTACAACGGTAAAGGAGAGCTTCATGCCTCTATCGGCTTTTATGATAAAAACGGCAATATGCAGGAGGTTTGGGATTATAACTTTATTTGGTTTGATGATGAAACCTGTCCCGAAGAGGGGGCAACCATTACTGTTGAAGAGCGACAGGGTGGATTTGGATATCCTGTTTTTGACATAACAAAAGTAAACGGTCGAATTGAAAGATAGAAATTCACAGCGTTATGCGTTTAGAGAATATTCCAAATATAGGCACTAAATAAATTAAGGGTACTGTAATCAGTACCCTTTAAACTTTTCGTTTTTTATTTTTAAATAATTTCTTTTATTGTTACCTTTCTTTTATCACCCTTGCAAAGTCTGATTTCAGGTGTGAAAGGTTGATTACCTGTATTTTTATACTCTACCGTAATTGAGTTTTCGTTACAGATTACAGTAAATTTTAACTTTACACATTCGTTATTTTTGTAATTAAAGGTCAAGCCGTCATCGGTGAAGAAGGTGCTTTCAAATATGCCGTTTTTAACAGGATAAACAGTGAATACGGTTTTATCCTCATCGGTTGGAATAATGCTTCCTGCCTTAATAAAATAAGGCATTTCCTCTGTAAGCGGTATTGATACCTTAACCCACTGACCTCCCGAGTAAATCCTGCCGTTAAAATACCAGCTGCCTTTTTTAGGAAGATAGATTTCGGTATTTTCCTTTCCCTCATCAAATATAAACGCAACAAGAATATCGGTACCTACAAGCATACAGTCATTTTGTGAGTAAAGCTCCTTGTCATCATAAAACAGAAGGGGAGGGGCATTCATTGGTATTTCATTTTCAACCGAATTATAGGCACAGCTGTAAAGATAGGGGATGAGGCTTTTTCTTTGATTAAACAGCTTTTTTACAATAGGCATTATATCGGGATAGCTCCAGGGCATTGTGGCGGAGCCGTCCTCATTCCAGCTGTGAATAGTAAATCTCGGCTCAAATATACCGTGCTGAAGCCATCGCAAAAGCAGTTCTCTTGAGGGCATTTCACCGTGAAAGCCGCCTAAATCGTGACCGTAGAAATACAGTCCCGAGAGGGACATTGTAAGTCCTATATTATGGCAGTAGCGCAAATCCTCAAAGCAGGTGCGATTATCTCCCGACCAGGTCTGTGCAAGACGTCTGACTGCAATATTACCGCTTCGTGTGGAAAGAAACGGTCTTAAATCAGGCATTCTTTCAGCCTGTGCCAAATAGGATGACGCAACCATAAGGTATGTCAAAATCGGTCTTATTCTGCTTGCCTGAACATTACCTCCTCCAAAGCCCTGAGCGATAGCGTCGCAGTCACGAATATCAAACTCGTTATTGTCATTCCAAGTAGATGTAATACCCAAATCAAGCAGACATTCTGTTACTTTTTTGCCCCAATAATTGAAGGCGTCGGGATTTGTAAAATCAATATAACTGCCAAGTCCGTCCCAAAATTCGGTAACAAATGGTGTACCGTCGGGATTTTTAATAAAATAACCCTTTTCGCTGATTTCGTTATATAGCGGGTGACTGTCTAAAAAAGCAGGCTTAATATTTGGTATGATCCGAATATCACGGTCTGCAAATTTTTTTATGAATTTCTCAGGACTTGGAAATTTATCGTAATTCCAGTTGAAAACATAGCGCCTGTCGCCTATAGAGGTGTAGCCTGATGAAAGGTAAAAGCCTTTACAGGGAAGTTCATATTCATCTAATTTTTGAAGAAAACCATCCATCTGCTTTTCCGAGTCGGGCGCATCTGTATAAGCCATTGTGCTTGCACAGTAGTCAAAGCTCCATTTTGGCGGAAAAGTCTGCTTACCGCAAAGCCCTGCAAGCTGCTGTAAAACAGACAGCTTTGTACCGAAAAACACATAGTAAACAAGGCAGTTATCCTCTGTTTTAAAATATTTATAGGCAGGATAATAGTTGTTTATTTCCTTGCCTAAATCTACATAGGAGGTGTCTGAGGTGTCGTAAAAAATACCGTAGCAGCCGACACTGTTTTCACAGATATAAAAGGGGATATGCTTGTAAAGAGGATCGCTTTTTTCAGCGTCATATCCCATAGCATCTGCCGTTTCAATGCGAAAGGCTCTGCCTGATTTATTAAGCAGACCGCCCTTGTCGCCTAAGCCGAAAACATATTCTCCCTTTTCTCTTGTTATGTAGTGATAGCTTTCTTTACCGAATTCACCTGAGAAATTATACGCAAGCGGACTACGGTCGGAAAAGAGAATTTCACCGTCCTTACGGTATTCTAAGATAAAGTTATCTTTTTTAAGCCTGATTTCAATACCGCAGGGCATAGTAAACTGCTCTGTGTTTTCATCAATATCAATCCTTGGCTTGCACAGATGAAAGCCGTCTGTGCTTAGCCTGTCTCTGCCTGAAATCAAAAAATCGTTATCAGGATTAACGGAAAACGTAGGCAGTATATCGTCTTTATTTTTATATATAGCAACTCGCAGACAGCTGTCGCTGACAAAATCAAGACGTACAAAATTATCGTCACAGGTATAAATACGGTAGGTTTCCGAGCTTTTATGCAGGGTGAATTTATGCTTGAATTTTCCCATTATACTGTTTTTCCTTTTCCGGTTAAAGTGTATTTGATATTATCCTTTGTTCTCCATTTTGAGCAGGCTGAATTTTCACAGAAGGACATAGGATTTTTGTAGCCTGCATCCCATTTGGGAATTGACTGACAGTTAGGATTACCGCTTTTTAAAAAGGCACATATTGCATCGGAAATCTGCTCTGAAATTTTATAATCAATATCCTCAAAGGGTCTCCAGCTGAAATCAAGTGTTGAAAAAATATAAAGCAAATCTGCGCAGTGCCAAGCACCTAAATCATCACCGGGTAAAAATCTGTTGAAATTATAAAGATAACAGGGCTTTGAATTATGTGCCTGAGCATATTTACCCCATTTTTTGTTAACTCCCTCAAGGACTATAGGTATCATATCCGTACAGGTTGAGCCGATTATATACGGCATATCTGGAATTTTATTCAGCTTAAAGGTGTTCTCATTCAGAATTTTGCCGTCATAAACAGGAAAGGTATAGGGCATACTGAACTTGCTTTCCTTACAGACCTGCAGCCAGGCATAGTAGAGCTTTTTCGCATCAACTGATTTAAGCTCTTCCATTGATGAAGCCCCTGCATTTTTCACTATTCTATCCCAGAAGGGTGTAATTTTTTCAACTGTCAGGGGCTTAAGCAGACATCTCTGCATACCTGCACCGCTTAACATTATTGCGCATGAAATTCTATTTTTCAGCATTGGATTATTCAAGTGAATATCAACACTCATTGCTCCTGCACTTTGTCCCATTAATGTGATATTATCGGGATTACCGCCGAAGGCTGATATATTATTGTTTACCCACTGAATGGCAGTAGCTTGGTCGTAAAGTCCGAAATTAGCCATAACACCGTTTTCATTTTTCAAATCCCTGTGAGCGCAAAAGCCGTAGGGACCTAAACGGTAGTTCATTGCAACGGTGATTATTCCTTTTTCGGCAAGTCGTTCTCCTTTAATATGTCCCTCGTCTGTACTGCCTCCGGTAAAGCTTCCGCCGTGAATAAAAATCAAAACAGGACAGCTTTCGGCATTTTTGGGAGCCCATATATTAAGAAAAAAGCAGTCCTCGCTATATGTGAAATTCAGACCCTTACGAAATTCAATATGATAAAAGGGATTAACCCTTGCGTCATCCTCAAAGGCTCTGTGCTGATAGCAGCAGGCTTTGTATTCTGTTGCGTCATAGACACCGTCCCAAGCCTTTTCCTCTGTAGGATATTCATACCTGCCTGCACGGGCATATCGAACACCTCTAAATTCCAAGCACCTTTCGGTTTCCAAGCCTTTTATTATACCGCAGGGCGTTTCCTTCATAATAAAATTCATTTCATCACTTCAATTTACATTTATTGTATTTACAGTTTACCAAATTTTTTAAATAATATCAATTCATTTGAGATAAAATAAAAAATAGACTTTCTCATCATTTTGAGAAAGTCTATGACTTACGTAATTTAATTTTTAATTGATACGCCCCATTCACCGTCTTGATTCGGTGCTTTAGGGAGGGTGGTGGATGTTGCTTTTGTTGTGGTGATTTGATTATCGCTTGTGGTAGTAGGCTTAGTGGTTGCCTTTGTGGTTGAGGTTGTTGTAGTATTTTCAGCTTTATTTGAACTGTTATTAGCGGTTGCGCTTATTTCTTCCTCTTCCTCAAATGCAACAATTTTATTGGACATAGTTGTTTGTTTCTTTGTTGTAGCTTTATTTTTGCTTGATGTGGGTTTGACGGCCGGAGATTTTGATGTGGATTTAGCAGTTGTAGATTTTGTTGCATTAGCAGAGACAGTTGAATTTATGTCTTCTGATTTTTCATCCTTAGAAGCATCTTTTGTTGTTTCTTCCTCAATGGCAGAGGTTTCGTCAGCATCCTGTTGCTGAGTAGTTGTGGTTGTCAAATCAACTTCGCTGTCATCATTTTTATTGCCTGCACAAGCCACAAGCAAAATACTGAGAATTACTACTATTGATAAAACTACAGCCGGTTTTATATTAAAAGCCATCTTCTTCCTCCCATCCTGCACCGGGAGTTGTAACAATTTCTCCCGGACCGTGACTTGCTGTGAATACGGAAGATGAAATATTGAAAAATTCAATATCTGCTTCCGGTGAATTATATTTCCTTTTCATATTTCATCCTCCCTTCAAAAAATTATACTTCTCCTACGTGTCCGTTATCGTTTTCAGCTGTTTTAAGAAGCTTAACATAATCAGATAATGCAGTTGCATAGCTTGTGATAGCTTGGCTTACGTTTGCATTTTCGGATGTATCCTGAGAAGCTATAGAGTTGTAGCTGTTGGAAACAATATTTGAATAATAGTATTTACCGTCGCTGTCCTTTACAAAGAATACAACATAAGTATTCTTATCAAAATCTGTTGAGAACATATTATCAACGTAATAAACCTCTATTGCTCCGTTATCACCCGAATAAATATTATTGTTCGACTTAGAATACATCACTGATGCTTCATTGTCAAGTAAATTTTTAACTGTAACTGCATTTTTATCAAGAACAGATTCTTTATCTGTTAATACAATAGCACCGTAATCGGCAAAATCGGTTATGGTATTGTTGTCAACGGTAAAGGAATATTTCAATCCCCAAGGCTCAATATTTCTGATAGCAGTTGTTGAAGTAAAGGTGTAGGTGCCGTCAGTAGATGAGTCATAGGTCAGTCCGCTTACTGTGCTTGCATCTGAATATTCAGACGGCTCTGTAATTCCGGAATACGCCATAACATCTGTCTCTTATACACATCTCCGAGCCCACGAGACTAGGCATGATCT
>CALYNW010000073.1 GCA_945224895.1 uncultured Clostridia bacterium | reverse complement strand
AAGTATAAAATATAGTTGTATATTTATTTTATTTGTGATATTATATATCCGTGTAAAATTAAATTTAGGAGGACTGTAATGTATTCAGATTATTATGATTCTATAGCTAAGGTTGCGGAGACCGATAAAGAGGTTGCCGACGCAATGTCCTTAGAGCTTAAAAGACAGAGAGAAAATATTGAACTTATCGCTTCGGAAAACCTTGTATCACCTCAGGTTATGGCGGCTATGGGCTCCGTTCTTACAAATAAATATGCCGAGGGCTTGCCTGCAAAGCGTTACTACGGCGGCTGTCAGTATGTAGATATCGTTGAAGAAATCGCAATTAAGAGAGCCTGTGAGCTTTTCGGCTGTAATTTTGCAAATGTTCAGCCACATTCAGGTGCTCAGGCAAATACTGCTGTTTATCTTGCACTTCTTACCCCCGGTGATACCGTTATGGGTATGAGCCTTGATAACGGCGGACATCTTACTCACGGTTCACCTGTAAATATGAGCGGTAAGTATTTTAACTTTGTTCCCTACGGAGTTGACGAGGACGGCTTTATCGACTTAAAGGAATTTGCAAAGCAGGTTAATAAGGTTAAGCCTAAGCTTGTGGTAGCAGGTGCCTCTGCTTATCCGAGAGAGATTGACTTTAAGACAATGGCTGATATTGCTCACGCAAACGGTGCTATGTTTATGGTTGATATGGCTCATATTGCAGGTCTTGTTGCGGCAGGACTTCATCAGTCACCTATTCCGTATGCTGATGTTGTAACAACCACAACACATAAAACACTCAGAGGTCCCAGAGGAGGTCTTATCCTTTGCAATAACGAGTACCTTGCAAGGAAGCTTAATTCAGCAGTATTTCCGGGTACACAGGGCGGTCCGCTTATGCACGTAATTGCAGGTAAGGCTGTATGCTTTGGAGAGGCTCTCAAGCCTGAGTTTAAGGAATATCAGAAGAAGGTTGTTGAAAACGCAAAGGCTCTTGCTAAGGGACTTAAGGACAGGGGACTTAACCTTGTTTCAGGCGGAACTGACAACCACCTTTGCCTCCTTGATTTAAGAGGAACAGATGTAACGGGTAAGGAGCTTGAGCACAGACTTGACGAGGTTCATATCACTCTTAATAAGAATACCGTTCCTAATGAGCCTCTTTCACCGTTTGTAACATCAGGTGTTCGTATCGGAACTCCTGCGGCAACAACAAGAGGTCTTAAAACTGACGATATGGATAAAATCGCAGAGTATATCTATCTTGCAGTTACAGATTTTGATAACAAAAAGGAGTACATCACAAAGGGTGTAGCAGAAATTTGTGCTAAGTATCCTCTTTATGAGTAAAATATGAAGGTTATACTTTTTGAAATACTGAAGTTAGGTCTCAGAATTATATATGCTCCCATAAAGCTGTTTAAGACGAAGAACAGAATAGTTTATCTTTCACGTCAGAGTAACAGTAAAAGTGTGGATATGGTCTTGCTTGAAAAGGCACTTAAGGAGGAATCTCCCGATACAGAGCAGATTTTCAGGCTTAGAATGATACCTGACGGCTTTATTGATAAAATTAAATACTGCTTTTCCGTAATAGGGGATATGTATTATCTTGCAACATCAAGGGTTGCAATACTTGATACCTATTCCATTACCGTGTCCTGCCTTAATCATAAGAAAAGTCTAAAGGTTATTCAGATGTGGCACGCACTGGGAGCAGTTAAAAAGTTCGGACTTCAAAGTGTCGGTACCAAAGAGGGAAGAGATGAAAAGGTCAGCAGAGCTATGTGTATGCATAAAAATTATGACTACATTTTAGCTCCAAGCAAGGCGACTGCAAAATTTTATATGGATGCCTTTGGATATAAGGCTGACAAAATGAAGATTTGTTCGCTTCCAAGAGTTGATGAAATTCTTGCGGAGAACGGAGCCTCTGCAAGATTTTTCAGTGAAAATCCTGCTCTTGGCGATAAGAAGATTGTTCTTTATCTTCCAACCTTCAGAGACAGGGAACCTTATGTTGCTCAGGAGCTTAAGGTTAAGTTTCATGATATGGAGGGCTATCACCTTATTGTAAGTCCCCATCCTCTTTTCTCCAAGGTTAAAAGAGATCCCGATTATTTCTATAACGGCGAATTTTCAACCTATGATTTGATGAAGGTTGCCGATATTATCATTACCGATTATTCAGCCTGTGCCTTTGAAGCGGCTGTACTTATGAAGCCTCTTTATTTCTTTGTTCCCGATTTTGAAGAATACAGGGAGGAAAGAGGACTTAATATAAATCTCAAGGAGGAGCTTTCGGAGTTTACCTTTGAGAGTGCAGAGGAGCTTTGCAGGGCAATCAAAGCAGGCAATTATGACTTAAACGGGCTCTATGAGTTCAAGTCGAAATATGTAGAAAATTCAAAAGCAAATAATACCGAAATTTTGGCAAAATTTGTTTCTATGCTTATAAATCAGTAGCAAACAGGAGACATAAATGGAATATACGTTTTCAAATAAAATATCTTCTCTTCAGCCAAGTGCAATAAGAGAAATATTAAAGGCTACCTCAGACCCGTCAATAATACCCCTTGCGGCAGGCAATCCTGCTCCTGACGCATTTCCTGTTGATGAGGTCAGGGCTATAGCTAAGGACATCCTTGAAAAACGACCTATTGATGCACTTCAGTATGGTGTTTCAGAGGGGTATCAGCCCTTGCGTGACACTGTTATGGAGTGGCAGAAAAATGACGAAAATATCGGACGTGATTTTGACAGCGTTTTGATTGTTTCAGGTGCTACTCAGGTAATGGATTTGACAACAAAGGTCCTCTGCAATGAGGGTGATACCGTTATCTGCGAGGAGCCGTCATTTATCGGTTCTCTTAACTGCTTCCGTTCTTATGGCTGCAGACTTAAGGGTATTCCTGTTGAAGCAGACGGTATTGACGTAAATGCTCTTGAAGAAGCCTTGAAAACTACTGAAAATGTAAAATTTATATATACCATTCCTAATTTTCAAAATCCGTCAGGTGCAACAATGTCCTTGGAAAAGCGAAAAAGAGTTTATGAGCTTGCCGAGGAATACGGTGTAATTATTCTCGAGGATAACCCATACGGATACCTCAGAGTTTCAGGTGAGCCTGTTCCTACAATCAAATCTATGGATGAGGACGGAATTGTTATTTACGCAGGCTCCTTTTCAAAAATACTTGCACCGGGACTTCGTGTTGCCTTCGGTATTGCACCGCAGAAGATTATCGCAAAAATGACTGTGGGTAAGCAGGCGTCAGATGTTCATACACCGTGCCTTAATCAGATGATTGTTGACGAGTGGTTTAAGAATTATGACGTTAAGGCTCATATTTCAAAAATTCAGAAAATATATAAGAAAAAGCTTGACCTTATGTGCGACTGCATTGATAAGGAGCTTGGTGATTTTGTAGAATATGTACGTCCCGAGGGTGGCTTGTTTATTTGGTGCAGGCTTCCCGATAATGTAAATATGATTGAATTTGTGCAGAAAGCCGTTGAGAAAAAGGTGGCTGTGGTACCGGGAAATGCTTTTCTTATGGACGACACAGCCTCAACTCAGTATATCAGACTGAATTTCTCAACACCGTCAGACGAGGGTATCGTAAACGGTATAAAAGCTCTTGGCGAAGTAGCAAAAGAATATAGAAAGTAACTGCGGAGGATAAAAGCAATGGCAGAAGAAATAAAAAAAGAACGTAAAAAAAGGAGTCTTTCCCTTATTCAGCCCACATCGGTTCCGACCTTGGGTAATTATCTCGGTGCAATGAAGGGCTGGCCTCAGTTTCAGGATGATTTTGATACTGTTTTCGGTATTGCCGATTTACATTCAATTACAGTCAGACAGGACCCTCAGAAATTAAGACAGCAGACTATGCAGCTGTATGCTTTGCTCCTTTCAATCGGTCTTGACCCTGACAAGAGCATACTGTTTATTCAGTCCCACGTGCCTCAGCATTCTCAGCTTGGTTGGCTTCTTAACTGCTACACAATGTTCGGTGAGCTCAGCAGAATGACTCAGTTTAAGGACAAGTCAAAGCAGCATTCCGATAATGTAAACGCAGGACTTTTTACATATCCCTGTCTTATGGCTGCCGATATTCTTCTTTATCAGGCAGACGTTGTTCCCGTAGGTGCTGACCAAAAGCAGCATCTTGAAATTGCAAGAGATATTGCAGAACGCTTTAACGGCGTATACGGTAATGTTTTCACAGTTCCCGACGCCTATATTCCAAAGGCAGGCGCAAGAGTTATGAGCCTTGCGGACCCTACAAGAAAAATGAGCAAGTCCGACCCTAATCCAAAGGGTACGGTTTATCTCACAGATGAGCCAAGCGTTACTATGAAAAAGTTTAAGTCTGCCGTTACAGACAGTGAAACAAGCGTTCATTTCGGCGAGGGCAAGGACGGTATCAATAATCTTATGACAATCTATTCAGCGGTAACAGGGGATAGCTTTGATAAGATTGAAAGCGATTTCGCAGGCAAGGGCTACGGCGATTTCAAGAAAGCAGTAGGCGAGGCAGTTGTTGCAGAGCTTGAGCCTGTTCAAAAAAGGTATAATGAGTATATGCAGGACAAGGCATATCTCAAGGAGCAGTGGACAAAGGGTGCCGACCTTGCACAGAAAGTATCTCAGCGTACCCTTGATAAGGCAATGAAGAAAATCGGCTTTCTTGCAAAATAGCTCTGATTTATACATTTTAACGATATTGATAGTTGATAATCTGTTTTATTTGTGATAAAATATGCAGGTATTCAAATCCGACGGAGGAAATATACCCTCCGTCGCTTTTTTATAACAAATTTATTAAATTTATTTTTTGTTAATTATTGCTATATTTTATGTCTTATGCTATAATACGTTTGTATACAATAATTATGCAGATATATAAATTCAGCATACTAAGGAGGAATTATTTTGAAAGAAGCAAAAGCAATGGCATATGTTAATATGTACGGCGTTCTTGCAACCCTTGAAAATCTCTGCGAGATTGACGAGGAGGCAAAGGCAGTTTGTCAGGGACTTAAAAAGCCTGTGTCACTCTGCTTTGATGTTACAGACGGACCTTGCTGTACCTTCCATTTTTCAAAAGAGGGATGTACTATGTCTGAGGGAAGCTATGGCTGTACCTGTAAGATGAATTTTGCAAGTCCTGAAAAGTTCAATGCGCTTATTGACGACAGTAAGCCGGGTATTCCTGTTAAGGGTATGGCACAGGTGCTTTCATTCCTGCTTGGACCTTTTACAAAGCTTACAGGAAGACTTACAAAGCTTCTTATGCCAAGCGAGGAGGATTTGAAGGACAGAGCTTTTTTTGAAGAGTCTACCATTCTTACATTCTACACAATCGCAGGTGCTCTTTCGGCTCTTGCAAATCATGACTCTATTTCAAGGCAGTCAGCCCTTTATACTGACAACGGCGATATCTCAATGGGTATTACAGACGTTTGCTATGCAACCTTAAAGGTTCGCAATCATACCTTTGAGACAATTAAGGAAAAGCCTGCAAATCCGAGAGCAATTATGGAGTTTAATACCATTGACCTTGCATTTGGCTTGTTTACAGGTACTGCTTCAACTATGGCAGAGCTTTGCGCAGGCAACATTTATATGCGTGGTATGTGTAATATGCTTGATAATGTAAACCGTATTCTTGACAGAGTAGCAGTTTATTTAGGTTAAGGAGGATAATGGATAATGAGTAAATTTCCTGAATATAAGCATGAAAAATCACAGGAGTGGTTTAACAGAGCGTTAGCAGCCATTCCGTCCGGTGTTTACGGACATCTCGGTCCGTCAGAAGGACTGTTTCTTCCTATAACAAAGTGGCCTCTTATGCTTGACCACGCTAAGGGTACATATTTCTGGGA
>CALYNW010000072.1 GCA_945224895.1 uncultured Clostridia bacterium | reverse complement strand
TCATAGGTGCCCATACGGTCAAGGATTTTATCGCCTGAAATTTCAATAATTCTATCTGCCACCGTCTGCACAAACTGATGGTCGTGTGAGGTGAAAAGTATTGTTTCGGGATATCTGATAAGACCATTGTTAAGTGCCGTAATTGACTCAAGGTCAAGGTGGTTTGTAGGCTCGTCAAGGATAAGCACATTTGCGCCCGAAAGCATCATTTTGCAAAGCATACATCTAACTCTTTCACCACCGGAAAGGACATTTGCCTTTTTGAGTGCCTCTTCGCCTGAGAATAACATTCTGCCCAGCCAGCCTCTGATGTCTGCCTCAAGAGTGTAGGAGGTGTACTGCCTAAGCCAGTCAACAAGTGTTAAATCAACGCCGTCAAAATAAGCACTGTTGTCACTTGGAAAATAGCTTTGTGTGGTAGTTACGCCCCACTTAAAGGAGCCCTCATCAGGCTCAAGCTCGCCCATAATTATTTTGAAAAGCGTTGTTTTTGCCACAACGTCAGAGCCGACAAATGCAACCTTTTCTCTCGGATGAATAACAAAGGAAATATCGTCAAGGACCTTTCTGTCGCCGATTGTTTTTGTCAGGTGGTCAACACGGAGCAAATCGTTTCCGCATTCTCTGTCAGGCTTAAAGTCAACATATGGGAAACGTCTGCTTGAAACAGGCATATCAATCATCTCAAGGGCGTCAAGCTGCTTCTTACGGCTTGTAGCCTGCTTTGACTTGGCGGCATTTGCAGAGAATCGCTGAATAAATTCCTGCAATTCCTTAATTTTCTGCTCGTTTTTCTTGTTCTGGTCTCTTGCCTGTCTTTGACGCATTTGGGTATATTCATACCAGAAATCGTAGTTACCTGTGTAAAGCTGAATTTTACCGAAATCAACGTCGCAGATATGGGTGCAGACCTTGTTAAGAAAATGTCTGTCGTGGGATACAACTATAACGGTGTTTTCAAAATCCATAAGGAAATTTTCAAGCCAGCGTATAGCGGAAAGGTCAAGGTGGTTCGTAGGCTCGTCAAGAAGAAGAATATCGGGATTGCCGAAAAGAGCCTGTGCAAGCAGGACCTTTACCTTTAAATCAGAGGGAAGCTCCGCCATTTTCATATAGTGATATTCGTCGGAAACGCCTAATTTGTTAAGCATAAATGCGGCGTCGGACTCAGCGTTCCAGCCGTCCATATCGGCAAATTCAGCCTCAAGCTCGCCTGCCTTGATACCGTCCTCCTCGGAAAAATCCTCCTTCATATAAAGGGCGTCCTTTTCCTCCATAACCTCAATGAGCCTTGGATTACCCATAAGGACTGTTCTGATTACCTCGTATTCGTCATATGCAAAGTGGTCCTGCTTTAATACGGAAAGTCTTTCACCCGGAGTAATGAAAACCTCGCCCTTCTGAGGGTCAAGCTCACCTGAAAGGACCTTTAAAAATGTAGATTTACCTGCGCCGTTTGCGCCTATAATACCATAGCAGTTTCCTGCGGAAAAGGTTACGTTTACTCTTTCGAAAAGAACACGTCCGCCAAACTGCACTGTTACGTTATTTGCCTGAATCATTATGTCGCCTCCTGATTTTTTTGATTGCTTATCCAAAATCACCTACATATAATACTACATTAACTTTGTAAAAACAAGTATTAAATAATCAATACTGTTGATTTTAAAATCAAATTAAAGTATAATGTATTTAATTGTGGGCATTAAAATTTTCGGAGGTAGAAATATGGATATAAAGATTTCACCGTCAATGCTGGCATCTGATTATGCAAATTTGGAAAGGGAGCTAAAAAAATGCTCCGACGGCGGTGCAGAGCTTATTCACCTTGACGTTATGGACGGACATTTTGTGCCGAATATTTCAATCGGTGCACCTGTAATCGCTGCTATGAAAAGGGTATGCAATGTTCCCTTTGATGTGCATTTAATGATTTCCGACCCGTATTTTTACGCAGATGATTTTATTAAAGCAGGAGCAGATATTGTTTGCTTCCACGTTGAATGTGACTCTGATATTGATAAGACTATTGATAAGATTATACAGGGCGGATGTAAGGCGGCACTTGCCGTTAAGCCTGCAACTCCCATTGAGGCGGTTTACCCTTATCTTGACAGGCTTTCAATGGTGCTTGTTATGACTGTTGAGCCGGGATTCGGCGGTCAGAGCTTTATGGAAAGCACTATGCCTAAAATCAAAACACTTCGTGAAAAATGCCCCGACATTGATATTGAGGTAGACGGCGGTATAAATTATGACACGGTTAAAATCGCAGGACAGGCAGGCGCAAATGTTTTTGTTGCCGGCTCAGCCGTATTTAACAGTGAAAATCCTGCCGAGGCAATCAATATTCTTAAAGAAAACGCAAAAGTATAAAGCGGTGGTTTTATGAGAAAAAAACGCTTTTACAACAATAAAAAGCGAAACACTAAATGGACAGAGCCTGAAAAGGGTAGAAAAATTGATTTTGCCGACAAGTATATTGACGCAGGAACAGGCTCGGATAAATTTGACAGTAAAAGACCGAAAAAAAGAAAAAAGAGATTTACCGCCGAAAAAACAGGTAAATTTTTCAAAAATGCCATTGTGGTTCTGCTTTGCTTCTGTGTAGTCAGCGCAGGATATACAATTATGGATTTGTATATGGAAAGAAATGCAATGCCTGAAAATAACAGTAACTCTCAGGTTGAGTCGAATATAGGCAGTCTTTCCCTGAACATAAAAAGCCGAGTAGTTCCGTCACTGTCACTTGACGGCGGAGTAATGCTTGATGCAGTAATTTCGGATACGCAAAATCAAGGCTATTCCTCAGTCACATTTGATTTAAAGAGAAACGACGGCACCATAGGCTATGAAAGCAAGCTGGCAACCATTGACGCCTACGGAGCCATATCCTCTGCATCAACAGATTTGGAGGGCTCGGTGGCAAGGCTTCTTGAAAGCGATTTGCTTCCTATTGCCCGAATATCCTGCTACAGGGATAATATTGCTCCTGTTGCAGATTTGACGGCGGCAGTAACAAACGGTGCAAGCCTTTATAAAGACGCTGACGGAAATACTTATTTAAACCCTGACAGTCAAACAACCTATAACTATATCAAGGGTATTATCGAGGAAGCAAAGGGTATGGGAATAACCGTGTTCGTGCTTGACAATACGGAGCTTCCCGAGGATATCGGTTCGAATTACAAGGACGGCTTTGCAGGTCTTACGAAAAAGCTTTACGCCGATTTAGGTGAAGAAATAAAGCTTCTTATGGCGGTTGATGTTGACGCTGTCTGTGACGTTGTTAATAATGCGGTACCTGACGAGGACTCTGAGGAAAATGCAGTGGTTCTGCCTGAGGGAGATACCGAATATGTCCAAAGCGACGAAGAATTTGAGAAGGACCTATCGCAGAAAATTCAAAGAAATGCAGGTACAAATGCAGTTTACTATATAACTACAAATCGTGAAGATGATTTAAAAAGCTATCTTAACGGTAAGGATACCGCTAATTATATTATTTCCGTAGAAAACGAACCTTAAATTTTGAGATAAGGCTGTGGATAATTATGAAAAAAAGTATTCCTCTTTTATTTGCAATGCTGATTATGCTAAGCGGTCTTTTGACTGCCGTGCCTGTTTTTTCGGCAGAGACGGCTCCTGTCCTTAAATCAATTACCTTTGAGAATGCCGAAATCGACGGCGTCTTTTCTCCTGAGGTTACAGGCTATACGGTAACTCTTTCGGATAACAGCAAGACGCCCCAGCTTAATAGCTACGATATTGAGGGCGACGGTGAACTGCTTGTTACATATTCCTATGACGAGTCAGGCACTCAGACAGGAATAGTTGCTACGCTGAATTTTGAAAACGGCAGTATGATTTATACCTTCACCTATTCAAATCCTGTTTCGGCGCCCATAAGCTCTGATAACTATTTGAAGGATATTTACTGCAACTGCGGTGAAATATCTCCTGCCGTAAATAAGGAGGATGTAAAATATACTCTTTACATTCCAAAGGATTTGACAGAGCTTACAATTACACCTGTAACGAATGATACTAATGCCACCTGTCCTGAGCTTCAGCTTACTCTGACAGAGGAGCAGACTCCCGAGCTTACCTTGAAATGTACTGCCTCCGACGGAGCCCAAAGGGAATATTTCCTTAAAATTCAGCGAGTAGACAAAACCACCGAGCAGGTTAAAAATGAAATGTCCCGAGAGGGATATACTACCTTTGTGGAAGAAACAAGGATTTATGACAAGCCTGAATTTTCAGTCGTTGCCCTTTGTGCGGCAGCAGGACTGCTTGTAATCATAATTCTTCGCAGAATAATGATAAAAATAACTGCCAATCCTTATGACGATAACGAAAAGCCGTTTTATAAGGAGTAGATAATTCTATATAATTCTATAATTCAAAGAAAGGAGATAGGTATTTTGAACATCGAAGAAAAGACCATAGAAGAAATAGCACAGGAAATCTTATCCCTTTACCGAGATAAAAAGTATATAGAGATAAAAAAAGAATTTGAAGAAATAAACCCCACAGACGTTGCTTTGATTTTTGGGGAGTTTAGTGAGGAGCAGAGAATTTTGCTTTTCAGACTGCTTCCAAAGGAGGCGGCGGCGGATACCTTTGTTGAGCTTGACAGCGAAACACAGGAGGCTATGATCAGGGCATTTTCCGATACAGAGCTTCGTGAAGTAATTGACGAGCTTTACCTTGATGATACAGTTGATATAATTGAGGAAATGCCCGCAACAATCGTTAAGCGTATCCTTAAAAATACGGACTCTCAGACAAGAGCCTCCATTAACACTCTGCTGAAATATCCCGAGGACAGTGCAGGCTCAATTATGACGCCTGAGTTTGTTGACCTTAAGGAAAATTCAACTGTTGAGGACGCATTTAAAAGAATCAGACGTACAGGCGTTGACAAGGAAACAATTTACACCTGCTATGTTACAGATAGCTCAAGGCACCTTATCGGCGTTACAACTGTTAAAGAGCTTCTTCTCCATGATTATGACGACATAATTCAGGATTTTATGGAGACTAACGTAATTTACGTTAATACCCATGACGATAAAGAGGAGGCGGCAAGACTCTTCGGAAAATACGATTTCCTTGCACTTCCTGTTGTTGATATGGAGCAAAGGCTTGTGGGTATCATCACGGTAGACGACGCTATCGACGTTCTTGAGGAGGAGAATACCGAGGATATCCATAAGATGAACGCTATCGTCAGAACTACCGAAAAGCCATATCTTAAAATCGGTGTTTTTGAAACATGGAAATCAAGAATACCATGGCTTATGTTCCTTATGATTAGCGCCACCTTTACGGGTATGATTATAAATGCCTTTGAGGATAAGCTGTCAGCGATGATTATACTAACATCGTTTATCCCTATGCTTATGGGCACCGGCGGTAATTCAGGAGGTCAGTCAAGCTCAACTATTATTCGTGCATTATCACTTAATGAGGTTGACTTTAAGGATATTTTCAAAATCGTTTGGAAGGAGATTAGAGTAGGCTTTGTTTGCGGTCTTTCTCTGGCGGCGGTAAGCTTTGTAAAGGTTTTGCTTGTTGATAAGCTGCTGCTTGGGCAGGAGGACATAACATTTTTGGTTGACCTTGTTATCAGCCTTACCCTTGTTGTGGAAACTGTTTTTGCAAAGGCTGTTGGCTGTGTGCTTCCTATCATTGCCAAAAAAATGAAGTTTGACCCTGCGGTTATGGCGTCGCCCCTTATCACTACAATTACAGATGCCATTTCGCTTCTTATCTATTTCGGACTTGCAACTGCAATTCTTCATATTTGATAAAACGTAAAAGCCTCTTGAAATTTTTTCAAGAGGCTTTGTATTATTCTTCTGTTTTTTTATA
>CALYNW010000071.1 GCA_945224895.1 uncultured Clostridia bacterium | reverse complement strand
GCAGGTGCATTTTAATTTCACTTGACGGTCTGAGTCCCTCAGCACCCTCAAGAATGTTGCCGTCCTTGTCAATAAGTATCAGCTTTTCAGGTGTGATAAAGGATTTGCTCATACCTGTGGGTGTGGCAAGGATATTACCGTCCTCCAGCTTAACGCTGACATTACCGTCATTGGCAGCTACCCAGCCAAGCTGCCACATCTTATGACAAACATCGCATATTTGCTCTTTTACTTCATTAATATTTTGCATACGATACCTCCGTACAATAAATTGTATAACTATATATTATTTTGAAATTTTTTTGCCGTTTTTGAATGTGTAGGAAATTTCCTTATTACCATAGGCTTTAATGCCTTTGATTTTTCCCGACCACTCCTTCGGCAGTGCCTCATTTTTAAGCATTTCGGCAATTCCTGCCGTTACACCGAAGTTTCCGTCGATTTGAAAAGGCGGGTGGGCGTCAAACAAATTAGGATATGAGCCGCCACCCCTGTGGTATTTTACGGCAGGGTTGATATATGTAAGCTGTTGCTTAATAAGTCTGTAGGCATTCTCCCCGTTTCTGAGTCTTGCCCAAAGGCAAACCTTCCAGCCTAAAGACCAACCCGTACCGCCGAAGCCTCTTTTTTCAAGAGATTTTTCAGCCGCTTTATTAAGTTCATCACTTTGAATAAATCTTGAAGGATAAATACAATACAGGTGGCTTACGTGTCTGTGCTCAACCTCTGTTTCGGCAAAGTCTTCAGCCCATTCGGGTATTCTGCCGTCAGAGGCAGGCTTCACCTGACTGATAACCGAGGCGTCAAGTCCAAGCTCTCTGCAATTTTCAAAGAAATCAAATAGTATTTCTCTGTCCATAGACGGCATATATGTAACAGCAATAGTATCCGAGCCGTCCTTAAAATTATTTTCAGGACTTATAGACGGACAAGTAACAAGCTCTCCGTCCTTTTCAACGAGAAAATCCTTATAAAAAGCAAGACAATCCTCAAAAAGAGGTACAAGCTCCTTTTTATAATCTTCGTCACAGGTGTAGAGATAATGCTCGTAAAGCTGATTTAAAAACCAAGGCGAGCTCATACACCACGGAGCATACTGACAGGAATCTCCGTCACCCTTAGGATATCCTGCAGGATATGTAGCACCCCAAATATCACTGTTATGATGAGAACAAAAGCCCTTTGACTTATAGTAATCCTTTGCGGTAACCTTTCCGTTTACCGACAGCTTTTTAACAAAATCAACAAGCGGTGTAAAGCACTCGGACAGGTTTGTTATATCGGTGCACCAGTAATTCATTTCGGTATTAATATTTGTTGTATAGCTTGATGACCACGGTGCTCTGACCTTAACATTCCAAATTCCCTGAAGCGTCATTGCGTTTGTTCCCTCTCGGGAGCCTGAAATTGTCAAATATCTGCCGAACTGGAACAGCAACGCCACAAGAGAATAGTCGTCGCCCTTTTTATTCATTCTTTTTATCCTCTTGTTTGTGGGCATATCGTCATATCCACCCTCAAGAGTAAATTCCACACGGTTAAAAAATGATGAAAAATCAGCAATATGCTCTCTGTAAAGCCTGTCAAAGCCTTTTACATTTTCAAAACGTGAAAATGCCCTTTCCTTTGCATCAGCAGTAGGCATTGACTGAAAATCCACAAATGATGTGGCAAGAGATACAAGCAGGGTAACATCCTTTTGATTATTAACATATATTGCCGAGCCGTCAAATTTTGCGTCGCCTAAAACCTTAACAACCCCACAGAATTTCATACCTCTGTCGCCTTGGATAATAGGTTCTCCGTCATTGTAATACGGTGGCATACAAACCTCGGGAGCCTGACCTGTCATAACAAGGCTGTCCTCCTCATTAAAGCAGGTATGCTTTAGCTGACTGTCAAAAGTTACCTTAAAGCTTACACCTCGTTCACTCTTAATATTAATTACCATTAGTTGTGCAGGATGTGAAACAAAAACAGTTTCCTTAAAGCCGTCAGCCTCCACACAGGCAACGCCTGTTTCAAGATTAAGGGTACGGGCATAGCCTTTTTTTGACACGCCCGAATACTCGATTACAAGGTCACCAAAGGGAAGGTACGCCTCTGACCAATGGCCGTGCATATCCTTATTCAATATCTCCTTTGCTTTCTTATAATCCTTGTTAAAAATTGCTTCTCTTACAGAGTCTAGATATTTTCCGGCATCCTTTTTATTCAAATCCTTTGGATATCCCGACCAAAGACTGTCCTCGTTTAATGCAATTCTCTCCTTTTTCAGATTGCCGAATACGAGACCGCCTATACGACCGTTTCCAACAGGTAACGCCTCTTCAAAATATTTTGCTTTTTTAGTATAGTAAAGTAAATTTTTCATATTTTTATTGTACAATATACACAATAAAATTGCAAGTATAATCCTTTTATGATATAATATACATACACAAATAATCAGTCTGACATCTTGCATAAATATATAAGGGGGTTATTTTATGAAAAATTATATTATTTCCATAGGCAGACAGTTTGGCTGCGGTGCACACGAAATTGCCGCTGAGCTTTCAAAAATACTCGGTATACCTTATCTTGATAAAGAAATCATAAAAAGAGCCGCAAAGGACAGCGGCTTTGACGAAGGTATATTCTCCTTTTATGATGAAAGACCTACAAGAAGCTTTCTTTATAATATGTCAACAGACGGAATTACAGGCGTTTCGGGAAACGGTATTTCCTTGGAGGACCAAGTGTTTCAATATCAGTTTGACACTATAAAAAAATTTGCACAGGAGGGTAGCTGTATCATAGTCGGCAGATGTGCAGATTATATTTTGCAGGACTATCCTAATTTGTTCACGGTATTTCTTCACGCTGACGAGGAATTCAGAAAGGACAGAATTAATAAGTTATACGGTCTTGAGGGTAAAAGTGCCGCCAAGGAGCTTAAAGCGGTTGACAAAAAAAGAGCAAGATTTCATAACTTTTACAGTGATAAAAAATGGGGAGACGCATCTACATATGATTTATCAATAGATGTTTCACGTATCGGTATTGACGGTACGGTAGACTTAATTTCCCATTATGTAAACACAAAATTCAAATAAAACGGCAAATCAAAAGCTGTCTCAATTAAACGAGACAGCTTTTGATTTTAGAAGGAAAAATGGAAATATAAAAATGAAAATCTTATTTAAACAGTATAACAAACAGGCTCTCTTTCATAATCATCAATAACAGAGAAATGAAAATCCACACCTGTACGGTCCGAAAGCTTAGACATTATTTCCATAAAGTCGGTTATTTCAGTATCCTTATTTGAAATCAATTCAAGCGTGGAATCAACAAAAACATCTGTTAAATCATAGTCGCTTACGCACAGTCCTGTTAAAAATCCGTACAGAGCCGAGGCACTGCCGATTTCATAATCCGATGCATTAATAAGCCTGATTGATGCAGGAAGTGCAAGCGAAAGCTTATCTGAGCTGTCAACATAAATCACATTACCCTTACTACTCATAGCCGTACAAATTGCCGCTTCCGACAAAATCCTTGATTTTCCCGTGCCGTTAATTCCTGTGATATATTCTACCATATCAGCATACCCCTTCTTGTTTTATTTTTACTTTAATTCAATATTATCCCATAAATAAGAATTGGTAAGAAACAAAATGTTACAACCAAATTAAATTATTTTGAACATCGCAAAAAATATGTCGATGAAGTTGTTTTACTGTAAAAATCGCAGTACACTGCAAAATGACAAAAAGCAATTCGATGCGTCAAAAAATAAATTGTTAAAATTATCTGTTCAGTATTGACTGTTGTTTAAAAATATTGTACAATATGCACAAATACAAGTTTTTTATAAGGGGAATTTATTATGAGCAATTATGCGGATAATATAAGAAACATTGCAATAGTAGGTCACGCCTCAAAGGGCAAAACCACTTTGTGCGAGGCTTTACTTAATGTGGCAGGCAAAACAGAAAGAATAGGTAAGGTTGCCGACGGTAACACCGTTACGGACTTTGACCCTGAGGAAAAGAAGAGAAAAATCAGTATTAACAGTGCTGTTGCTTCTGCCGCCTACAAGAATAAGACTGTAAACATTATTGATACTCCCGGTCTGTTTGATTTTGCTATGGGCAGTGCAGAGGGTCTCAGAGCCGCTGATACGGCAGTTATCGTAGTTTCGGCACGTTCAGGTCTTGCCGTAGGTGCAGAAAAAGCATTTAAAAATGCAGGCTCAAGAGGTCTTGCAAGAATATTTGTCACTACTAAAATGGATGATGACAGAGCCGATTTCTACAAGAGCTTTAACGGCATTGTTGCAAAGTTCGGCACTCAGGTATGCCCTATCGTAGTTCCTGTTATTTCAGACGGCAAGGTTAAGGCTTACTATAATATGATTGACGGTAAAACCTACGAATATAATGGCACATCAAAAAAAGAGACCGACCAAATTCATGACGACCAAGGCAGATTTGATGCCATCAAGGCTGTTTTTGCCGAGGCTGTTGCTTCCACAGACGAAGAACTGATGGAAAAATATTTTGAGGGTGAGGAGCTTACTAAGGAGGAAAAAATTAAGGGACTTAGAATCGGCGTTGCCGACGGCTCCATTATTCCTGTATTCGCTTTATCAGGTATCACAGGAGAAGCTTGCGATTTACTTCTTGATTTCATCACAGATGTTTGTCCGTCTCCTGCATCCGAATATGCCGCCGACGCTAACGGCGAGCCAGTGGAGCTTACTCCTGACGATAATGGACCTCTTGCCGCTGTTTGCTTCAAGACGGTTGCTGACCCGTTTATCGGAAAGCTCAGCTATTTCAAGGTAATAAGCGGTAAAATTACTGCTTCTTCTCCTGCTTTCAATGCGTCTACAGGCAATGAGGAAAGAATGGGTAAGATAATAAAAACCTTCGGTGCTAAGCAGATTGACGCAAGTGAGCTTTGCGCAGGCGACATCGGTGCTATTACAAAGCTTGGCGGTTTTGAAACAGGTGATACGCTTTGCTCTCCTAACTGCATAGTTAAGCTTGACGGTGTTACAGTTCCAACAGCTACATATAAAATGGCTATTAAAGCCGCTAAGAAGGGTGAAGAGGAAAAGGTTGCTTCGGGACTTTCAAGGCTTTGTGAGGAGGACCCGTCTCTTACATTTACCAACAATACAGAAACTCACCAGCAGATTATTGCAGGCTTGGGCGAACAGCAGCTTGATGTTGCCGTTTCAAGACTTAAGGATAAATTCGGCGTTGAGGCTGAATTAGAATCTCCAAAGGTTGCATACAGAGAGACAATTACAAAGAAGGTTACTGCTCAGGGCAGACATAAAAAGCAGAGTGGCGGTCACGGTCAGTTCGGTGATGTATTCATTGAATTTGAGCCGTTTGACACAGAAAAGCTTGTATTCGCTGAAAGAGTTGTAGGCGGTGCAGTACCTAAAAACTTCTTCCCTGCTGTTGAAAAAGGACTTAATGAATGTATGGAAAAGGGTGTGCTTGCAGGATATCCTATGGTTGGCGTTAAGGCTACACTGTTTGACGGATCATACCACCCTGTAGATTCAAGTGAAATGAGCTTTAAAATGGCAGCAGCACTTGCATTTAAGGAAGGTATTTCAAATGCTATTCCTGTACTCCTTGAGCCGATTGTTACGCTGAAAGCAACTGTTAATGACGAGGCTATGGGTGATATCATAGGCGACATCAACAGAAGACGTGGCAGAGTTCTCGGTATGACTCCGAACTCAGACGGTACTCAGGAAATCCTTGCCGAGGTTCCCGATTCCGAAATGACAACCTTCTCCACATCAATGAGACAGATTACTCAGGGCAGGGGCTCCTTTACAACGGAATTTGCAAGATATGAAAGAGTACCCGAGCATATCTCACAGCGTATAATTTCAGAAGCGAATAATGAATAAAGCATTCATAAAGGCTTGCATATCATAACGATGTGCAAGC
>CALYNW010000070.1 GCA_945224895.1 uncultured Clostridia bacterium | reverse complement strand
CAGCAACAATGCCTGCACAATGTGAGCCGTGACCGTTATCATCCATGGGATTACTGTCGTAATTACAAAAATCGTAACCGTATTTACCTGCAAGCTTTGTGCCGTACGGATTACGCCACATAATATTTTTCAAATCCGGATGGGTATAGTCAATACCGGTATCTACTATGGCAACAACATTTTCTGTTGCAGAGCTTTCGGTTTGCTCCCAAATAGTTTCGGGATTAACATCCATGTCGGCAACGCCGCCGTTCTGGCTGTTATTTTCCAAAGCCCACTGATAGTTTGAGTAAGTATCTTGGGTTATTGATGTTGCTTTCTTTTTGTAATTAGGAAAAGCATACTCAACACTATCGTCCTGCTGAAGTGATTTGATTAACGCAGAGGTGGACAATGTGGTGGATGTAACAACGATAACATTCATTTTTTTGCCAAACTTGAATGAATTTTTATACTTAATGCTGCTGCCGTACTTCTCCTTTATAGAGGCTGCAGTATAAGCATCGCTACCGCTTTTCATCACAGCAATAGCCTCGCCCTTGGCGAAACTGCTGCCGGTATTGGTTGCGCCCATTGCAGATAACGGGCTGACGCAACCTATTACCAATACTAACGATAAGAATACACTTATCACTTTTTTGCTATGTTTTAACATAAACAACGCTCCCTTATAATTTATAATTCAATAATATCATACAATAGCAAATTGTCAACAATATCCAACAGTATTTATAATTTGTTAATATATATCTTATAATGCACGATTGATATTGATGTATCCGGACTTCGTTTCTCGTCCCTGAGGCAAAAAAAATACCAAGCATTTCTGCTTGGTATGTGGTGGGCAATCAGGGACTCTCCTCTCATCTATCGAAAGGTCCACCGGACCTTTCTCCCAAATATACCCAGCTAAAGCACGGTATATTTGGAGTTCGTTTCTCGTCCCTGAGGCAAAAAAATACCAAGCATTTCTGCTTGGTATATGGTGGGCCATCAGGGACTCGAACCCCGGACCGACCGGTTATGAGCCGGTGGCTCTGACCAACTGAGCTAATGGCCCATATAGTCGGGCGGAGAATTGCTCTCCGCCACCTGCGACTTTGATATAATACCACCAAAACACTCTAATGTCAATACTTTTATTTAACAAACATTACAGATGCCGCAATTAGATACTGACCTGCATAATAAAGGAAATGATTGATAAAAAAGTGTATCGGCTTATCCTTTCCTCTACCGAAAAATGTATTTGATAAAACTGCGTCAGAAAGCAGGAAAAGTACGGAGCCTATCATCAAAAGAACATATCCCTTTTGAAAATGGCTTACAAATACTGAAATAACAGACGTTACAGTTGTCATAGCAAGAAAAGCCACGTATACCGCAACAATTCTTCTGAATGCGCCGTAATGCACCTTCATAAGATTTGCAGATAAAACTGTTCCTATTCCTATAAGCACCGAAACTACGGCCGCAATAAGCACAAGCCACCATTTAATTTTAAGCGAATAAATAATTGCACAGGTATAGAAAATATGACCTACCAAAAAGAAGATAAATCCACCTTTAAGATAAATTTTCTCCTCTGATTTGTAAATACCTTTTAAGTCAAGCAGTATATCCCCTACAAGTCCGAGTGCTCCGCCCATAATAATCAGAGAACCGTATGTATAAGCATCTTTATTATTAATAAGAGCAAAAACTGCAGTTAAAAGATAGCAAAGGCTTGAAACAGATTTGAACAGTAAATTATTTACGCTGAAGCCATTTCTTCTCTGATAGCAAAAAATAAAAGAAACAACAACTCCGACTCCTAACACTGCATAGTAAAACATATTATTCACCCTTTTCAATAGCTAATTTTTTAAATTTTCTTTCCTTAGTTAAATATATAATTACAAGCGGTATATCCGCAAGAAGCCACGCCGCAGGTCCGGCATAGCATATAGCATCAAATCCCATTAGAGGAGTAAATATAAGCGCAACAGCAATTCTTCCGAAAAGCTCCCCTGCACCGGCAATCATATTTGAATAAGTAAAGCCAAGTCCCTGAAGTGTATTTCTGAACACAAATAGAACGGCAACAAGACTGTAGCATTCAGCTATTGCCAAAAGATATCTTTTGGCAGCAAACATAATCTGCTCATTATATTCGCTCATAAACAGAGTAACAACAGACGGTCCTATAACAAAAAGAATAATACTGCATACAACCGACACGATAATATCCAAAAGCAATATTTTCTTAACGCTGTTAATAATTCTTCTGTAATTTCCGGCTCCGTAATTTTGAGAAACAAAGGTCATTGTTCCTACGCCCAAGCCTGACATAGGTATGTTTGTAAGCTGTTCAACTCTGCCTGCGGCGGTAAATCCTGCAATTACGTTTGAGCCAAAGCCGTTTACTGCCGTTTGAAGAACCATTGAACCTATTGATGTTATTGTAAATTGCAAAGAAATAGGTACACCGAGTTTGATTTGAGTCCACGATATCCTACCGCTTATAAGCAAATCTGTTTTCTTAATATCAAGCTCTTTATTATGCTTTAGAACCGATATTGCAGAAAGCACTGCGGCAACAAGCTGTGATAAGGCTGTTGCCCATGCCGCACCGACAACGCCCCATTTAAAATACCCTACAAAAAGCAGGTCAAGACAAAGGTTAACAATTACGCTGACAATAAGAAAATGCAACGGCTTTTTACTGTCACCGACCGCTCTTGAAATTGCATTAAAATTATTAAGCGACATTTGAATAGGCACTGCATAATAAATAATATTCACATATTGTGATGACATTTCAATAATATCATCGGGAGTATTGATTAGCTTTAAAAGAGGCGTTGACAAAATATGGGCAACAATAACTATAATCAGTCCTATTAACAAGGCAAGGGAAATACTGTTACCTGCATATTTATTCATTTTTTTCTTATCCCCTGCCCCAAAGCTCTGAGCAACAGGAATTGTAAAGCCCGCGGTCAAGCCAAGTGAGGCGCCGATAATAAAGCTGTTTATTGAGCCAACATTACCGACTGCCGCAAGAGCGTCTGTTCCTACAAATCGTCCGACAATAATATTGTCAACCAAATTATAGTTATACTGCAGCATTGAGCTTGCCATAATCGGCAGGGCAAACGACAAAATACTCCTTACGGGTTTTCCGTTAAGCAAATCATTCTTCATTATAATACGCAAATGCCTCACAAGTGTTAATTATTCTACAAACACTTTAACATTAAAAAAAGTACAAGTCAATAGCGAATTATGCTAAATCATCGAGAATAGAAATTAATAGGTGATTAAAATGTTTAGTGCTTTAATTTCTGCCATAAGTGCACATCTGGTTTATTTTATTCTCCATATTCAAAATACTTCAAGCTTTCCCAAGCCCCTTTCTCCCAAGGAAGAAAAGGAAATGCTTGAAAAAATGAAAAACGGAGACAAAAATGCAAGGGCTATTTTGATAGAAAGAAACCTCAGACTTGTCAGTCACATAGTAAAAAAATACTACTCAAAAACAAATGATACAGACGATTTAATCAGCATTGGAACTATCGGACTTATTAAAGCCATAGATTCCTTTAACTCTGACAAGGGAACAAAGCTTGCCACATACGCTTCAAGGTGTATTGAAAATGAAATATTAATGTACTTTCGAGCAGGAAAAAAGCTTTCAAATGATGTATATTTGAGTGACGCTTTAGAGGTTGACAAGGACGGTAATCCACTGACCATAGAGGATACAATAAGCAGTCCCAATGATTTAGCTGATGATTTGGAAAAAAAGATACAATGGGAAAAGGCGGCGAAATTACTATCACATATGGAGGATGAAAGAGAATAGGAAATTATAATACTAAGATACGGACTTAATAACAAAAAGCCCCTGACACAACGGGAGGTTGCACAGAGGCTTAATATCAGCAGAAGCTACGTTTCAAGAATTGAAAAGAAAGTGCTCAATGACATAAAAAATCAATTAGATTGAATTCTCTTTAATCTTTTCTTTAAGGAGCTTATTTTCCTCCTCAAGAGCTTCAAGCATAGCAATATTCTGTTTCAACTCTCTACTGACTGATTTAAGCTGAAAATCAAGATTTGCGTTAATAATTTCAAGCTTTTGACATTCAAAATTTACATCCTCAAGCGCCGCGGTAAGCCGTGATATTTCATCAGTCAATTTTTTAATATCCGATAGCTTATTCATCAAATACCTTTCCAAAAGCAATTTACAAAAGAGGTTGATAAAACAACCTCTTTTTGTAATTATATTTTAGTTATCAATATCAACGTCTTTTTCAAAATAACGTGAACCGAACCAATTTTCTTTAAGTGTATACTCTTCTTCAAGCTTATCACTTGCATCATTTGTATCATCTGAGGCAAGTGCCTGCTGTGCTGTATACTCCCAAACCTTGAGACTACCTTCACCTACGTAATAAATAATATGATATCCGTAGTCTGACCTAACAATACCTGTGTCTCCGGCCTTTCTTGCAGGGTCAAAGCACCAAGCAGAGAAGGAGTCAACCATCTGACCGGGAACAACATTTTCATAAAGACCACCGTTATCTGCTGAACCTGTATCATCTGTGTGTTCGGTTGCAAGGGCCGCAAAATTGTCTTCAGACTTATCCTTATTAAACTCCTTTAAAAGGTTTTCAGCCTTAACTTTAGCCTTGCTCCACTCTGTTTCCGAAGCATCCTTAGCCTCAGCATCCTCATCCTCGGTTTCAGGAGCAATAAGAATATGGCGAACATTTGCAGTCTTCATATCACTGACAGAGGCAGGTGAAATAACATAAATAACTGTTGTGCTGTACTGATAAATATCACCGGCTTTTCTATCCTTGCTGAACAGCCAGTCAAGACCCGGTGTTTTATCCTCATCATCAGCAACGGCAATAGCAAGACCTTTGCTTTGAAGAATAGACTTTGTTGCACCGTAAATTGTAGAATAGCCGTCCTCAGCGTAACACTTCTTGTCAAATTTATCTGAGGAATGAGTAACGCAAAGGTCTGAGAAATTAGAAGCGTCAGCCTTTAAGCTTTTCTTAAATGCCTTTGCCTCGTCCTCGCTTTGACATTCAAAGAATCTGATATCAACTGATTTCAGCTCATCCCCGTGCTCACTCTTGTAGTTATCATAATCTTCCTGAGAATACTCTGTCTGAGAAATACTCTCCTGAAGCTCTGACTTATAGTTCTCTGCGATATACGACTTAGTAGCCTCAGCCTTAAATACCGACTCAGTTACTCCCTTACCCATAGCCTTAACGAGATAACCACTTAAGGTATAGCCGTAGCCTTCAGCTGTTGACCTGTACTCATCAAGAGCCTCTTTAAGCTCTGATTTCTGTTCGTCTGTAATTTCAGGCTCCTTGCCGTCATTAGCCGCAACAGCAGCAAGATAATAAGTATATGTACTCTCAATAGACTCAAGAACCTCATCGTGAAGATACTCAGCCCAAGTTACCTCATTACCATCATGATCCTTAGTTGTCTGCTTTGAAAGCTTTTCATCAAAATCAACATCCATATCATAATCTGCAGGATCAAGACCGTACTGTGAATACTGCTCCTGAGTTGACCTGAGATTATTATATGTCATAGCAAAATAATAGTTATAAGTTGCAACCTTGATTTTAGCCTTTTGATCACCGTTAGATACAGTCATACCTGTAAAATACTGTGCAGGAATACCCAATGAGCTTACAAAGCCCTTTCGAACAGTACCGGTTGCCACATAAGCAACAAGCAGAGCAACAACGACAACGATACAGATTACAGACTTAACAATCTTAGCTGTTCTTGGAGCAACACTTAAATTGCTGCTACCGACTGAAGAATATTTATCTGAAAGCTTTTTAATCTTAGCGTTAATCGCTTCCAGCTTCTTTTCATCTGTTTCAGTCGCCTTAGCTTCCTTTAAAGAATCAATCTCCTTCTTAATGGCGGCTCTTTTTGCGTCATTTTTTTCACGCTGTTTAGCAGCCTTTGCAGC
>CALYNW010000069.1 GCA_945224895.1 uncultured Clostridia bacterium | reverse complement strand
TAATGGCTTGTGTGGGCGGCGGCTCAAACGCAATGGGTATGTTCTATAATTTCATAAACGATAAGGACGTTAGACTTATCGGCTGTGAAGCAGCAGGCAGAGGTATTCACACAGGCGAAACTGCCGCAACCATTGCGACAGGTACTCTCGGTGTTTTTCACGGAATGAAATCATATTTCTGCCAGAATGAATACGGTCAGATTGCTCCTGTTTACTCAATCAGCGCAGGACTTGACTATCCCGGTATAGGTCCCGAGCACGCATATCTCCACGATATCGGCAGAGCGGAATATGTGCCTGTAACCGACGAGGAGGCTGTAAACGCCTTTGAATACATAGCAAAAACAGAGGGTATCATCTGCGCTATTGAGTCGGCACACGCAGTTGCACATTTGATGAAGATTGCTCCCGAAATGAGCAGGGACGATATAATTATCTGCAACCTTTCGGGACGTGGCGACAAGGATGTTGCCGCAATAGCAAGATACAGGGGGGTTGATTTACATGAATAAAATATCAAAGGCATTTGAAAACGGAAAGGCATTTATCGGCTTTGTTACAGCGGGTGATCCCGATTTAGAAACAAGCGAAAAAATTATGCTGAAAATGGCAGAGGCAGGCTGTGACATAATTGAAATCGGTATCCCCTTTTCAGACCCTATTGCAGAGGGACCTATTATTCAGGAGGCTAATCTCCGTTCACTTACACAGGGAACAACCACCGACAAGGTTTTTGAGCTGACCGAAAGGGTGTCAAAGCAGATTGATATTCCGCTTGTTTATATGACATATCTCAATGTGCTTTTCAAATACGGCTATGACAATTTTCTTGAAAAAGCGGTTAAGTCAGGCATAAGCGGTGTAATTATTCCCGACCTGCCCTTTGAGGAAAAGCAGGAGCTTCAAAGCGTGGCGGAGAAATACGGAATTGACGTTATCTCCCTTATCGCTCCCACAAGTGAAAACAGAATTAAAATGATTGCGTCAGATGCAAAAGGCTTTGTTTATGCGGTTTCCTCCTTAGGCGTAACAGGTACAAGAAGTGAAATCACCACCGACCTTGATACAATAACAAAGCATATTAAGGACGTGACAGACGTTCCCGTAGCAATCGGCTTTGGTATCAACACACCGGAGCAGGCAAAGAAATATGCCGATATTGCAGACGGTGTAATCGTGGGCTCGGCAATAGTGAAAATCATTGCCAAGTACGGCAAAAATGCACCTGACGAGGTTTACAAATACGTAAAATCAATGAAAGACGCAATAAGATAAACAAAGGCTGTGTTCCTGATATGGAACACAGCCTTTCTATTCACAATAATATGAAATCAATTCATTTGAGGCTTTATTTATATTATCAAGAGCTTTTTGGCTAAAGCACAAATAATACAAGTCTTCTATATCTGAATAAACCTTATCAGTGCTTATATCTGCATAATCCTCTTGAGTATCGTCTATTACAAACGCAGTAGGGCACATTCCCATAAGCCCGAGAGAATATTCATTACCTGGCAATGTCTTTTGATAATCTATGTAATAATCCCTTTTTTCTGCAAAGATAAGATATTCCCTGCCTATCTTCAAAGGCATACTGAAATCCGGAGAATTAAAGGCTAATTCTGTTTCTGTATATTTATCAAATCCTAACCATTGATAAACGACAATACTATTACCCTTTTCATCGATATCACCCTTTACCGTATCAATTACATTAACGGTAAATTTCATACAATGGTAGCATGGCTGTGCATCAATACATTTAACCCTGAACGCATAGCTGTAACGGTCAAGCTCATATTTCGCCGAATCCAAATTTATTTCAGAATACTGATAATCCAAAGCATTAGCCATATCCTCATCCATAAACAAAGCAGCATTTGAAATACTGCTCTTATCCTGCGTCAATTTGAGATAAGAGCATTTTGTGAGAATACCGAAAATAATGCCTGTAAGTATTGCCAGACAGCATATGGCAATACCTACGATTTGTAAATGCGATACTTTAACCTTCAATTTTTCCGTCCCTCATTTCTATAATTTCATCACAAATACTGTTTACGGTAACTTTGTCGTGGCTTGCGATAATAAATGTTGTGCCGTTATTCTTATTCACGTCTCTAATAATTTCCATAAGCAATGAAACAGAAGCGTCATCAAGAGCGTTAGTAGGCTCATCTAAAATAATTAAATCATGATTGTTCATAAAGGCTTGAATAAGACTGACCTTTTGACACATACCGAGAGAATATTTTTTAATTACTCTTCTGTCATTAGGGTCAAGGCTGAATTTTTTTATCCATTCTCTGATTTCATCATCAGATATTTTATTTTCGGAAATATCATTAAGCATTTTCAAATTCTCAAAGGCACTCATATATTCAAGCATTGTTATATTCTCAATTACAATTCCAAGGCTTTTTGGATATTTACCATTTCCCACCTTGACTGAATCTACTGTGATTTCACCCTCTGTAGCTGTAATAAGACCGCTTATGGCTCTTATGAGCATTGTTTTTCCGCTACCGTTTTTACCAACAAGACCGTAGATTTTTCCCCTTTCAAGCTTTAGATTTATATGATTTAAAACAGTATTTCTCCGTAGCATTTTAGTATAATTATGTATTTCTATATAAGACATATTTTATCTCCTTTACAAAACATCTTTTTTTCTTAATACAAAATATCCTAAGCCTATTAATCCTGTGTTAAGAATAAAGAGCAGAGCATAATAAACCCAAATGGGATAAGTGAAAATCTGTTTGTTTAAATTCATTTCACCTACAAAATAAAGCGAAACTATATTAAACTGCTTAAGCTCATTTGGAAGAATGAATATAAGTACAGTTAATGCTATGAAAGCAGTCAGAGTTATTAAAATACTGATTTTTTCATTAATTGATGACAATAGTATTGATAAAGCAGCAAATGTAAAAAGAATAACGGCAGAATTTATAACCGACTGTATGAAAAGGATAAAAAACTCTGTGCTTTGAGCTGAAAGCTTACTTTTAGATAATGCAAAAATAAGTATACCGACACAATAAAGCAGCACATATAAAAAGCACATAAATGCTGTATTGATAATTTCGTTTATGTAAAATTTACCGAATGAATTATAATGCGTTGCAACATAATAGCATTTTTTATTATAATTATTCATAAATTTACCGCATACAACAGGCAGTATTATGAATAAATCCAGCACACTCATCATTACCTGAACATCAAAAAGGTTATTACTTAAATCCAAATATAAGCCTTCTCTTGCATAAAAATACAAATCGTCTAAATAAAATGATTCGGGATTATTCAGTCTGATTAATGCAATATACACGCCGATAAAAAACTGAAAAAACAAAATCATATAATCACGTAAGTTTTTAAAATAGTATATTTTTATATGCAATTTTTAAGTCTCCTTAATGCAAAAGGTATCGGTATAACAGAAAGCAAAAAATATATCCCTATGGTTAAAGCCATATATCCGTATGTCATATTACCGACAGAAAATCCAAAAATATAATCATCAATCTTCATAGGTATACAATAGACCTCAAACAGAATACTAAGTAAGTTTATTGCTATGAACATAAGTGACCAAGCAAAAATTTTATTTCTCACAAAAAAGGAAGCCTGATATCCTATTACCGCAATTATTCCTGCTGCAATGCCGGATATTATTATGTATGTAAAAAAGTAAAGATATGGCGAAAAAATATACAGCCTTTTAAATAGAAAATAAGATTCACTGATTACATATGTGTAAGTATCCGCCTGCCATAAATCCCAAGTGTACTCATAGGTTGATGAAAAAGGAAAAGCAATTAAACACAGTAAATAATTAATAATCTGCGGAAGAAGAATTACAAATGCACCGCCTATAAAAACTGCGATAAGCTTTGAAAAATAATATTTTTTAACTCCTGCTCTTGTAATACATATTGGAATATAATTTCTATCACAATCGGACACATAGCTGTCAGCAAAGGCACAGCAGGAAAGAAAGGGCAGTATCATCGAAAAAATAATGACGAACCATTCATTGCTGTAAGCGTTACCGAAAAACCGATCATATACAGCGGGCACACTTATAATATCATCACCGTAAACGCTTATACAGCTTATAACAAAGCACACAACAGCAAATACGATTGCGAAAACGCATATGGCAATAAAGCCTGTTGAAGATAAAGCATTTTTCAATTGAAACCTTAATTCCCTTTTCATAAAATCACCTAATAAATTTGTTAACTGCATTTTACGGTATCTGTGTGTACTTTTTGTGTCACGACAAAAAAATAAGCCGTGGAGGTGATTAACACCTCCGCGGCTTCAATAGTATTAACTTCTTTTAAACCTTAGCGTTATAATAAATCTTTGCACCGTTTATAATATTTTTAAGCTCAGTTTTTCCGTACTTCTTTGTAACGGTCTTACCCATTGTGGTATACTGCTTTTTAATTTTGCTCCAGTCGCTTTTTGAACCGCCGTAGTAAACCTTTTTGATATTACATTCTCCAAAATTTCTGAATTCATCTTCACGAACAATTAACTTAACACTCTTAGGAATTTTAATATTTTTCAAATTTTTACAGCCTGAAAAAGCAACACCGATTGTTTTAACTGTTTTAGGAACGGTATATGTTTTGCCTGTTTTTCCTGACGGATAAGCAATCAGCTTTGTCTGCTTTTTGTTAAACAAAACACCATCCTTTGACGAAAAATACTTGTTGCTGTCTGAAACCTTAATGCTCTTTATTGCCGTACAGCAATTAAATGCCGAGGAGTTAATATTCTTCACATTTTTTGAAATTGTAACACTCGAAGTATAATTACACTTGGCAAAGGCAAATCTTCCGATGCTTGTTACTGCCTCGGGTATTTTATAGGATTTAATCTTCTTGTTCTGCGGATAAGCTATAAGCTTACTCTTTTTCTTATTAAATAAAACGCCGTTTGACGAAGCATATTTTGCGTTATCCTTTGAAACCTCAATGCTTTCAAGATTATAGCATTCTCTAAAAGCAAGGAATTCCTCAATTTGGCTAATGCTTTCGCCGATTATGACTTTTTTTATCTTGCTTGACATCAGTCTTGAAATTTTCGCAACCTTAAGACCGTTGGCAGATTCCGGAATTGTAACTACCGAGTCTGTTCCTTCATAACGAAAGATATCAATTTCATTCTCTTCGGTAATATCAAATGCAAAATCATCAACTGCCGTTTTTTCTGCGTAATGTATTGTACAGGCATATAAGTCGGTATTATTAGCCATTCTAACCCAATCGATTTTATTGCCGCCGTAGTAAACATCAACATGCTTTAAATCGTCATTTGGAAGAATTATATAAAACACACCGTTTCCGATTTTATTGACAGTTTTCGGAACAGTTACTTCATCAAGCTCTCTGCAATCGCCGAAGGCATAATCCCCTAACTCCGTAACAGCCTTTCCTTCAATGGCAGTCGGTATTTCTACCTTAGCATCTTTACCCTCATATTTTGTAATTTTTACATTACCGTCTGCCAAAACCTCATAGGAAAAATCTCCGCTTTTCAAGGTGTCTGCATTTGCAGTAAAGGTCATTCCTGCCGCCATTGTCAACAGCATTGCTACTGACATAAATACACTAATTAATTTTTTCATAAAATTACCCTCTTTATATAATATACTAACGTAATTTAAAATTATTTAACCATCGGAACCACCTCATCTGATTTCAGTATACACTGCATATACGTATAATTCAATATACTTACATTTAATATTATAGCCCGTATATGGGTAATTGTCAATAAATGAACAACATTTTACAATAATTATATTAGGAGCTGATATAATGATTGTGTTTGACAGATTATGGCAAACTCTTAAGGAAAAGAATATTTCTCAGTACAAGCTAATCAAGGAATACTCAATCAGCACGGGACAGCTTGACAGACTGAGAAAAAACGGAAACGTAAACACCTACACCCTTGATACCCTATGCAGAATACTTGACTGCGACCTATCGGACATAGCAGAATATAAAAAAACAGAAGAATAATACAAAGCCTCTTGAAAAAATTTCAAGAGGCTTT
>CALYNW010000068.1 GCA_945224895.1 uncultured Clostridia bacterium | reverse complement strand
AAATAGATTCATTATTGAATTTGAAAATCCTGAAAAAAAAGAAGTTAAACCAATTAAACTTAAGTTGAAATTTGAGGTTAAAGGAAGTTTAAAAGAACGAATTACTGATCTGGAATTTATGATTGCTACAATTAATAATGCTGGTTTTTATATATCAAATATACCATTCCCGGTAAAAAAAGGGGCATTTGAAAAAGGTGGATTTTCAGCAGAAACTCTTAGTAAACAACTTGACGAGTATATGCTAATTCAAGATGTATTAAAAAAATTAAATGTAAAAGAAGATCTAAGTCTTGATAAATGTTCAGAAGAGGATTGCAGAAGAATAAATTTATTGTTGAGAGCATTTGCATATAATCAGCCAATAACGAACTTTAAATCAGCTCCACCAACAGCTTCATTGTTTAGAGTTGCCAATATTGTTCTTCTTTTGTTTTTTAATAAAACATCTGAAGGTATTGAAGTTTATGACTTTTTTAATAAAACTTTAGATGTGTATGTTAATGATGAAAAAGACAATAAAGTGGAAGCCTCTCAATATTATTTGCTTACAAAAGATGCAATAAATGAATGTAGTAATATTTGTTATCAAAGTATTATTGATGATTTGAAAAGTAAAAATAAAAGCAAAATATTATTTTGTGAAGCAAATGATATATTAATTAAACTATTATCGGCATATGATGAACACCCAAACGAAGATTTATATCAATGTATTATGGATATTTCAAATTGGATTTGTGAAAACAGTGCTGAATACTTTGATTGTGATATAGCAAGCATTAATCATTTGCAAATCTTGAAGAGAAAAAGGATACTGACTATTGAAGAAAAAGAAAATATATATGATATTTACAAAAACACAGATTCAACAGAAATAAAAATTGGCTGCTTATTATTAATTGGTGATAAAGAAAGTGCATTAAATTTATTTGAATCTCTTCCAAATGATATTAAAGAAACGTTTAAGACGTATCCCATTTGGATTTTCGCTGAGAAATAAGATGGTAAATTTTATATGATTATAATATATCTATGTGAAAGAGTATAGTAAAAATTTACTACACTCTTTTTGCTTTTTGATATACTAAAAAAATATAATCCCCAAACGGCGAGTCGACACCGTTTGGGGACTTTTATATATACAAAATCTTTAGAAAGGAGTGTTTTAATGTCGGATAATTGGGTAGTACAAAACCTTGAAAATGCACTTGAAACTTGGAACGAAAAGCTATCGGAAATTTTGGGATTGCTTACTCAATCACCGAAGGACTTCAAAGGCGGAGGAATTTGGGAGGTTATCGTCGATATTAACTCAGCTGTACAGGCAATCGGTTATGCATTGCTTGTGCTTTTTTTCGTTATAGGAATGGTTAAAACCTGTTCTTCATTTGTTGATGTAAAGAAACCTGAACACGCACTAAAATTGTTTATCCGTTTTGCCCTTGCGAAAGGCTTGGTAACTTACGGTATGGAACTAATGCTTGCTCTGTTTGATATTGTGCAGGGTGTTATTTCAACCATTATGAATAGTGCAGGCTTGGGAGCTAATTCCGATACAACCTTACCTGATGAAATGGTAACTGCTATTGAAGAATGTGGATTTTTTGAGTCAATACCCCTATGGGCAGTAACATTAATCGGAAGTCTGTTTATAACAGTTTTATCATTTATACTGATACTTACCGTTTATGGGAGATTTTTCAAAATATATATGTTCACTGCTCTTGCACCTATTCCGTTTTCGACCTTTGCCGGAGAGCCTACGCAAAATGTCGGCAGGTCATTTATAAAATCGTATTGCGGAGTTCTTCTTGAAGGAGCAGTTATCATACTTGCCTGCATCATATTTTCACTATATGCGTCATCACCGCCACAGGTTGACACAGATGCATCAGCAGTAACTATGGTGTGGAAATATGTTGGAGAGCTTGTATTTAATATGCTTGTTCTTGTTGGAACAGTAAAAATGTCAGACCGCATCATTCACGAAATGATGGGAATGTAAATTAAGGAGGAATTTGTTTGGATATACAAATCAACAAAGAGTTTCGTGATTACAGCGAAACAATATATTTCGGACTTAATATGAGGCAACTTGTTTTCTCTGCCGGAGCAGTAGGAGTAGCAGTTGGTTCATATTTTTTACTCAAACCATATTTGAGTATGGAAACATTATCTTGGCTTTGCATAATCCTTGCTGCTCCTTTTGCTGTCCTCGGTTTTGTTACCTACAATGGTATGACCGCCGAGCAGTTTATATGGGCGTGGCTTAAATCGGAGGTTTTAATGCCTAAACGGCTTGTCTTTAAGGCAGAGGACAGACTTCGCAGGGAAAGCAAGGACGCAATCAAGAAAAAGGAAAGAGAGGTTTTTAAGAACTATGAAAAGTCTTAAAAGAATGAGGAAAAACGAAAAGGAAAAATTCGTTATTCCTAAATCAGTACAAGATGTTATCCCTATCAAAGCCGTCTATAAAGACGGCATTTTTCTTGTGGGTAATAATCTGTATTCAAAAACATTTAAGTTTACCGATATTAACTACAATATCGCAAGTGATGAAGATAAGCAGGAGCTTATGAAAGGCTATTGGGCGGTCATAAATTCCTTTGGTGCAGGAGTTACCGTTAAACTGACTATTAACAATCATCAGCTTGACAGAGCAGAATTTGAGAAATCAATTCTTCTTCGCTATGAATATGACGGACTTGATAACTACCGTAAGGAGTATAACGATATGCTCCTTGACAAAGCGGCTTTATCAAACTGCATAGTGCAGGATAAATACTTTACTGTAACAGTAAGCAAAAAGAGTATTGATGACGCAAGAGCATTTTTCAATCGTGTCGGCAATGACCTTACTGCAAGGCTTTCAAGAATTGACAGTAAATGCCTACCTGTTAATGCAGGGGAAAGATTGCGTATTTTCCACAATTTCTACCGTTCGGGAGATGAACAAAACTACAACCTTGACTTTGAACTGCTCCAAAATCAAGGCTGTGATATTAGGGACTTTATCTGCCCTGATTCAATGGACTTTGAAAACGATTATATGAAAATCAATGACAAGTATTGCAGAGTGGTTTTCCTACGCAATTACGGAACATTTGTAAGTGATGATACAATCGCAGAGCTGACATCAATCAACAGAAATCTTATGCTTTCCGTTGATTTCCTTCCTACACCTACGGACGAAGCTACCAAAGAGGTTGACAAGGTGTTACTCGGTATTCAAACTGAAAAAGCAAACTACAACAGAAAACAGGTGCAAAATCAAAATTACGGTGCTACAAACTATGACCTTGAACAGCGTGAGGCTGAAATTCTTGAAGTCAAAAACGATATGCGAAACCGTGACCAAAGACTTTACAGTACATTAATCACTATGGTAATTACTGCCGACACAAAGCAAGAGCTTGACAATGTTACCGACACAGTATTTTCAATGGTATCAAACGGCAGTACGGCACAGTTTGCGATACTCCGTTATCAGCAGCTTGACGGACTTAATACTGTTTTGCCATTCGGTGTTAGACGCATTAACTGTTTTAGAACTTTGACTACCGAATCACTTGCGGCATTTATGCCGTTTAATGCTCAGGAAGTAAGACACGCTCACGGAACATATTACGGACAAAACACAATAAGCGGTAATATGATTTTCGTTAATCGTAACCAACTGCTCAACGGTAACTGTATTGTTCTCGGTGTTTCCGGCGGAGGTAAATCATTCTTTGTTAAGGAGGACGCAACCTCAATTATACTTGCTAATCCTAATGCCGACGTGCTAATAATCGATCCTGAACGAGAGTACAACTTGCTTGTTAATGCTCTCGGCGGCGAGGTTGTCAATATCTCCTCAAATTCCGAAAATCATATCAATGCAATGGATATGAACAAAAACTATGAGGACGATAAAAACCCCATTGCCACAAAATCAGAATTTATTATGTCACTTTGTGAGCAGCTTATCGGCGGCACAGTCGGGCCAAAAGATAAGTCTATCATTGACCGCTGTTGCCGCAATGTTTATGCAAATTACATTAAGAGCGGGTATAGGATTACACCACCGACATTAAAGGATTTTAGAGAGGAATTATTAAATCAACCTGAAACAGAGGCACATGAGCTTGCTCTTGCTCTTGAGCTTTTCACAGACGGCTCACTTAATACATTTGCTCAACCGACCAATGTTGATATTAACAACCGCCTTATCTGTTATGATATTCTTGACCTCGGAGAGCAGTTACTTCCTGTCGGTATGCTTGTAGTGCTTGATAATATTCTCAACCGAATTACATCTAACAGGACAAAGGGTAGAACAACATACATTTTCATTGATGAAATTTATCTGCTTTTTGCACAGAAATATACGGCTGATTTCCTTTACAGAGTATGGAAACGAGTTAGAAAGTACGGAGCCTTCGCAACAGGTATTACGCAGAATGTTGGAGATATGCTTCAAAGCAACACGGCAAGAACGATGCTTGCAAACTCCGAATTTACCGTTATGCTTAATCAAAACGGAAGTGATAGGCTTGACCTTTCAAAGCTCCTTAACATTTCGGATAATCAAACAGAGTTCTTTACCAATGTTCAGGCAGGACACGGCTTAATGAAAATCGGCGGACATTTTGTGCCGTATGCTAACGAGTTCCCTAAAAACACAGAGCTTTACAAATTAATGACCACTAAACCGGGTGAGGCTTTATAAAAGAATGATTTCTTTTGTATTGGGGTATTGACTTTGAAAAAAATATATGTTATTCTATAAATGACATATGTGGCAATACAGACACATTCCTACGCTTGAAAAACTTGTGTATAGAAAGGAGGGTAGATTAATTATTTTAAGAAAGGAGATTATTATTGCATATATGTTGTAAAAATTTAATAAGGGACATTTAATTCTGTTTACAGGAGGCTCTGCCGTGACTTGCAAAATTGTGTATAAATACTTCTTTAAAAACGGCTTTATTACAGCAATAGAATTTCTTGAGCTGAATAAAGAAAAATTCAAAAATTTCAATGATGCTAGAAAATGTTTAGATATAGCAAAGTATCAAATTTTTGCTATAAAAGCAGGATTTTGTGATGATTTAGTTCATTACGATGGAGAAGAAACATATATTTTTTTAGAGGATTGGAAACTTAGATGGTATTATTACTATTGCAATAATACTTGTAATTTTTATAAAATTAAATAAAGAAATGACTTTCCAAATTGAGAGTAATGAAATATTTATTCTCAATTTGGAAAGAATGTATGTTGAAGAAATATGTGCAAATGAAAAATACAAGAGGTATTATTATGAAAAATAATAATTTGATAAATATACAAGAAAAGGGGGAAACAATAGATTTTAACGAAGTAAAAAAGAAAATTGAAAATGATATTCAAAATAATAAATCAAAAGATATATCAAATGAGGAGGACTTGATAAGAGAAATTTCAAGTTCTAGATATGAATTTACAGTTGAATTAGTAAAGAATATATTAATTAAAAGGGAGGAAAAAAATCTTACTCAATTAGAATTAGCAAAACTTTCAAATGTTAATAGGACTACTATTGCTAAATTGGAAAGTTTTCAAAGACTGGTTGTAAATTTGGATGTGATATTACGATTATTAGACGCGTTAGATTTAAAACTAATAATAAGTGATAAATAATAATTAAGCTTGGAGGAGTTAGTGTGAATAAAAAAAAATTAAATTCGTATTTAAAAATAGTTTTAATAATAGTTATTCTATTCGTTATCCCAATATTTATGACAATCATAACTAAAGTAGTATTTGCTAACGATTTAGAAATTACGAAAACAATTGGATATAATGATATTGCGGGGTTGATTGCACAATATTATTCAATATTTTTGACATTGTTTTTAGGCATAATTGTGTTTTTTCAAACTGAAAAAATTAATGCTTTAGAAAAAAAAGACTATGATTTTTATATTGGGACAAATAAAGTGGAAAACGAATTTGAACTAGGAAATACTTTTTTTATTCCTAATTCATATCCAACTTGTTCAGATGCAACATTTAATTTTAGTCATAATATTTATAATGATAAAGTTATACATTTTATCAATATAAATA